>CAZRNT010000005.1:0-18124 GCA_964601525.1 uncultured Erysipelothrix sp. | reverse complement strand
CAACTTGGGCGATCATCACAGAATTAGCATAGGATGACTTATCGTTAATATCACCTTGTTCTTGAGGTAAATAGACCTCTAAATCAGGATATTCTTTTCTTATTTCCTCAACAACTGAAGCATTATATCGTAACTCCATTGATGAGAAGAGTGGACTTGCGAAATAAATCTTTTTCTTCATTGACATATTAATCTAGGTTCTCTCCATTACTTTCAATAACTTGCTTATACCAATCAAACGATTTTTTCTTACTACGTTTATAAGTTCCATTTCCTTGATCATCACGATCCACATAAATAAATCCATAACGCTTACTCATTTCACCTGTAGAAGCACTCACAAGGTCTATGCAGCCCCATGTTGTATACCCTAGAACTTCTACACCATCAATATTAATCGCATCTCTCATTGCCGCAATATGATCTCTTAAATAATCGATACGATAATCATCTTCGACATATAGATTTTCATCTGGAGTATCAATTGCACCTAAACCATTTTCAACTACAAACAAAGGTTTTTGATAGCGATCATATAATTCATTTAAAGTAATTCTAAAGCCCAATGGATCAATTTGCCATCCCCAATCACTCGCCTCTAGATAAGGATTCTTCACAGCATGGAACATATTTCCACCAGTTCTCTCAACACTTGGGTCTGCTGTCGCAACTTTGGACATATAGTAAGAGAAGGAAATAAAGTCAACTGTATTATCTCTAAGTAATTCTAAATCTCCATCCTCCATCTTGATTTCAATCCCTTTGCGCTCAAAATCTTTTAAAGCATAGCTTGGATAGTATCCTCGAGATTGAACATCAACAAAAAAGAAACTTTGACGATCCATCTGTCTTGCCTCCCACACATCTTTTGGATTAGGAGTATATGGATACGTACTTCCAGCAGCAAGCATACATCCTATTTGTAAATCAGGATTTACTTCTTTCGCGATTTTTGTAGCTAAAGCACTTGCAACAAGTTCATGGTGAATTGCTTGATATTTAATTGCATCTGCATCTTCACCTTCATAAATTTCCAATCCAGCCCCCATAAATGGAGCATGAAGAATTACGTTAATTTCATTAAATGTTATCCAGTATTTAACTAAACCATCATATCTTTCGAATAGTACACGAACCAATCGTTCATAAAATGTAATAAGTTTTCTATTTCTCCAACCACCATATTCCTTGATCAAATGCATTGGGCAATCAAAGTGAGTAATAGTAACAAGAGGCTCTATATTATACTTCTTGCACTCCCTAAACACATCCTCATAGAATTGTAGACCTTCCTCATTCGCCTGTTCTTCATCACCTTTAGGAAAAATACGTGACCAGGCAATCGACATCCTAAATGTCTTAAATCCCATTTCAGCAAAAAGAGCGATATCTTCTTTGTAATTATCATAAAATCTAATTCCCTCTTTTGCAGGATAATAATACCCATCTTCAAAACCATCAACAATTTTTTGACCTAAGGCTACCTTCCAACGATCTTCACCATATGGAATTAAATCAACATTCGCAAGCCCACGACCACCTTGATCATAAGCACCTTCACACTGGTTCGCAGCAGTAGCTCCGCCCCACAAAAAACCTTCTGGAAATTTCATGTTAATTCCTCCTTTATACTTATATCATAATCCATTTACTTAAATTAGTGTAACCTTTTTATAAAAAAGGCTTAGCAACAAGTGCCAAGCCTAATTAAAATTAATCTTCTAATTTATTTTACTAAATGTATAACTAGTAAAAATTTATTATTAAAATTTTTCTAATGCTCTTTCCATTGCTTTTTCCCAATAGGGCCAAGCATGAATACCCTCGTCATCAAACTCTACTTCTATATCAATATGTTTAGATGAGTCTAAGTCCTTAGCAAACATTTCCACAATCTCATAGGGTACAACCTCATCTTTTTTACCACTTGCTAAATATAGAGAAATATCCAATCCTTTAGATTCAAAGCTCTCAATTTGAGATATAGGATGCTCATTCTTCCACATTTCATGGTCAAATTCTTTATTCTCATCACGGAATACATGCCAATTATACGTCACTGTATTCTCAGTCATTTCATACCAAACAGCAGGAGATAACAATATCCCTTTAGAAAACATCTCTGGATACCTTAATATTAGATTCGATGCTCCATAAGCACCCATGGAAATACCACCAACAAACCTATTATTCCTGTTGGGAGATAGACCTAATTTTTCTTCAACTTTAGGAATTAGATCATTCATTATAGCTGACTCCATTTTTACTCCAGGTCCATCAATATAAAATGAATTGAAGCCATCAATAAAAACAACGACCATCTCATCAAGTTTTTCATTTTTTATAAGATTATCTAATTGATCTTGAATCGGAAATCTTTCAACTAGGTTACGGTGATTTCCAAAAGCGCCATGCATTAAATATAAAACTGGAAAATCAGTATTATTTTCGGCATCATATGAACTTGGTAAATAAGCTGTGTAATTCCAATCTAGTTTTAATTCATCAGAATATACACTTGGGGCAATCATAGAACTTTTCATTTCATCTTCCTCTTTATGATCATCAACTTTTTGATTACATGCTGTTAAAACAAATAGAACAAGTAAAACCTTTAACGATTATTTCATTTTCTAGCTCCTTTTCAAATGTTATCTCATTGTCGATGCTAGCTAGCAACAAATTCACTGTATACCCTTTCATCCTACACATCAAAATTTTCTTTGTCAATTTTATTTCAAGATTATTTCTTTTGTTTAAATTATTTTTTCATATGCCGTTACTATGATTATCTATGTTTTTGTCAAATAAAAAAACCAAACAAAACTAAATAGCTTTGTTTGGTGTATTTTTAGATTAAAGCATTCTTTTTAAAACTTAAATAAATACCATCTTCCTCGGCGATTGATGTTTGTTCATCAGAAACAGCTTTTAGTTCATCATAAGCATTTTCCATTGCAACTGCATGATCAACTGTTTCAAACATAGTAATATCATTTAGTCCATCCCCATAAGCAAACGTTTTAAAATCACCTTCAATATGTTCAAACAATTCATGAATGGCGATTTTCTTATCAATGTTTTTTAAGCCAATTTCACCACTCTGTGGTCCAAACTCAAAAACTGTAGCGTGGTAAATTTCAAAATCCTTTTCAAATTCTTTTTTTACTTTCTCAAATGGAAATTCTGTTGAGATAAATGAAATTTTATTAATATCATCATAAGGGATCTTTTTATCTCTACTTTCATTCAAAATATCAATGAACCAATTAGGTTCTGGATTATCCTTATTTATAAATAGTTCAGGTTGATCTTCAAAAAGTTTTTGTGAAGCCTCTTTAATTTTACTTACACAATACTTACTTGCGAAAAGTCCTTGATTGCTTTCCATATAGTAACCAATTTCTCTATCATCAAGATATGTACTAATTCTTATAGCCTCATCATACGTCATTTTCATATGCTTAATGACTTGGCCATTATATTCAATATAGGATCCACCCGCACCAATAATACCATCAAAGCCAATGTTTAAAATATCATCAGTAATTTCAGCCAAAGAACGACCAGTTGAAAGGATTACCTCATTACCCAGTTCTCTAGTCCTAATGATTGCTTTTTTAGCACTTTCTGGAACTAAGCCATCTTGTGCTGTAAGTGTTCCATCAATATCCATGAATATTATTTTTTTCATAAAATCTCACCCAATCTTTTAAATAAAAAAGCTTAAGCCTTGGGCCTAAGCAATATTTTCTTTTTAATGGTGGACGATAACGGGCTCGAACCGCTGACCTCATGCACGTCAAGCATGCGCTCTCCCAACTGAGCTAATCGTCCGTTGCCAATATATATTAGCATATACATTGGTTTAATTCAATTGTAAAATGAGCTTATTTAACTTTATGATAATATTCAATAAATTTATCAACTACTAAATCAATAAAGTTCACTGTACCTTCATCCGTTAGATTACCATTTTGATCAAATTTCTCATGAACTGATCCGATCATTATGTCATATCCAGGTAACAAATACATTGGCATAGTATCTAAAATTTGCAACAATGAATTATATGCTCTAGCTCCTGCAGTTGCTCCCATGGAAGAAGATGCGATAAGACCTGGTTTTTCTTTTAAGCCTGGAGTTCTACTTGCCCAGTCAATAGCATTCTTTAAGATGCCTGATAAAGCATGATTATATTCAGGAGTAATCATGAATACAGCATCAGCTTCATTAATCTGTTTATTAAAGACTTCTACCGATTCGGGCCTTTTACCATCAATGTCCAAATCCTCATTGTAGTGAGGTAAATCTATATTTATTATATCTATATCTAATTTATCTGCATATCTTTTTTGCATATGTTTTGCAACATACATATTATAAGATTGTTCACGTGTACTACCTACTAAAAATACTGTTTTTATCATTTTCTTTCCTCCTATGGTAATTATATCAAACTCCTCTTTTAATGCATGTTTTATGCCCTAGTATAAATCTCTTGATTATTCAAATTCTTTTCTATATTATAGTCTAGTATGTTAACAATAAAGAAGGAGGTTTAGCATGAATTTCAGAAAATATTTTGGTGATAAAGAATTCTTTAAAAGCACACTTTTAATTGCAATTCCTTTGATGATGCAGCAAGTCATAAGCACTGCTGTGAACTTACTTGATAACTTAATGATCGGTCAACTTGGCGACCATTCTTTAGCAGGGGTGGCAGCTGTTAATCGGTTCTTTATGATTGCTTTATTTGGAACCATGGGAGTCATTGCTGCAGCCTCAGTCTTTATGGCGCAATTTTATGGTTCCGATGATCATGACCACATGAAGCAAACCTTTAGATATACATTGCTTTCAACATGTTTCATCATGTCAATTTTTATTGCCATAGCATTATTATTTCCAGAAAATATTATAAGATTCTTTGTCAATGATGATAAAGTTATCGCAGAAGGAAGTCTCTATATAGTCGTAAGTGCCCTTTCTTTTATACCAACCATGTTTACTATGGCAATTGCCGGCTCTATGAGAGCAACTGGAGATTCCAAAACACCACTTTTCGCAAGTATAGTTTCAATGTTTACAAATTTGATCTTTAATTATGCATTAATATATGGACACTTTGGTTTTCCAGCACTTGGTGTTGTTGGTGCCGGTATTGGAACTTTAATTGCAAGAATAGTTGAATTACTAATTATATACTTTTCACTTAAAACCGGTGAATATGTATTTAGGTCTAGTTCAAAAGATTTATTCAATATCTCGCCAACACTTATTAAAGCAATTACACTCAAAGCATTGCCATTATCTGTTAACGAAATCCTATATGCTTCGGGTATGGCACTGTTACTAAGATTCTATGGTACTCGAGGTGCTGATGTTATTTCAGGATATTCAATTTCCACAACGGTTTCAGATTTATTCTTTACAATGAATGCTGGAATGTCTATAGCAACAACAATCCTTGTATCACAGCCTCTAGGAGCCAATAAATTAAATGAAGCAAAAGAAAACGGATATCGATTACTTGGCTTTGGCGTGATGCTTGCAAGTTGTTTTGGAATTATGCTATTTATGACAAGTTTTATTGTTCCATATTTGTATGATGTATCTGATAATGCAATGTGGATTGCCCAAAACTTTCTCAGAATTATGGCTTTCTTATTTTGGATCTATGTTCTAAATACCACTGTTTACTTTATCCTAAGAGCAGGTGGAGACACAAAGTCAACGCTAATGATGGACTCAGGATATATGTGGACTGTCAATCTAGTATGTGTTGGAATCGCAACCCACTATACTGATATGAGTATTATTGGTCTTTATCTTGTAGGTCAATCTACAGATGTGATCAAAATGATAATTGCTATGAAATTTCTTCACAAAGAAAAGTGGCTCATCAATCTTGCTGAAAAAGAAAACGAACAAGAATTACTATTGGATTAAAAAAATCGTCGCAAAGGACGATTTTTTTATTCTTCACTATCTTCTACAATTTCAACAATTTTATTACCATTTGTTTTTACATGAATGATTGTATCTTCACTGTAGAATGGTAAATTATCACTAACAGATAAAGAGGCAATATAAATACTTTCTTCTTCCTTAAATTTGATGTAGAAGAAGGTATTACCATCTATCTGTACTTGTTTAATATCTTTTATTGTTAGAATGATATCTTTACTTTCCTCAGGGATTAAACTTTCTTGATTGTTATGAAGTGCTAAATAAGCTTTTTCGGCTTCATTCAAGCTACTTCCTACAGCAGACTTTGTATAATCTTGATAATTAACAATTGAAAATCCACGAATAACTCCTGATTGATCTTTTAATGACATAACATAACTTGGATGCCCACCAATGTTTTGTAAGACAGCGGTGGTTGGTGTATAATTCTTCTCTTGAATTGAACCAATCGAGGTGTTCTCAGCAGTTTTTAATGAAATACCCGGTATATTTAATACAATTGATTTACCTGTTTTTGTACTCATAAATAGTAAACCCGTTGTTGAGCCTTCATCTAAACTAATTGGTCTAATTCCAGTAAATACGTAAATTTCATCGTCAATAGAAACATAGTTATAAGTACCAATTTCTTGATCGATTAATTTGACACCTTCTTGTTGCATAATTGAATTTATATAACCACCTGATAATGTATAGTGATCTTTTGCATGAGATAACAACATTTGTGTTGGGTAAACTAGATCTACCCACTTAGGAACATCATTTAATGAGTAATTTTTTGTATCACCAGTTACAGCATCTACAAGAATTACTGATTTCATATTCTTAGCTCCCCATAGGCCCACTTCTTTAGTAATTCCTTGGACAATCCAATAAGGGTGGCCATCATCATCAATTTCAAAATGCCAACCTTCTAAATAGCTAAACTTATGTTTAAAAGCAACATGTCTTTTTAGATTATATTGTAATGGTGCACCAGGATAATATTTCATTGGTTTTTCTAAAGTGACAATTTCTGCTTTAGCATTTGTATTTCCTGCCCCAGTTTGAACTTTTACATAGTAGGGAATTCCTTTATTAAAATTTAAATATTGTTTGATTGTATCCGTATATTTAAAAGGAGCAACTCTGACCATTTCACCTTTATAATTTATTTGCGAAAATTCTGCTTCGTTAATTTTGAATCTTGCAGAGACTTCACTAAGCTCTCCAATTTTTTTCTCCGCAGCTAGTAATGCTGAATCCTTATCAACATAGGACATTTCTACATTATGCTCTTCACCATAAAGATCTTTAAACTCTACGGGCTCTACTTGACCAATAACTTGAGCATATTTTTTTGCATTAATTATTCTTGATGACATCAAACCACCAATTATAAAAACAAGTGCAAAAACCATACCCATGCCAAAAAATAGTTTTAAAAATTTTTGATAATTATCTCTATTCAATAAAAGTATGGCAGCGATGATTAAAATAAAAATACTTAAATAAAGCATTGATTCAACATTCATTAAGTTATAGGTATTTCCATTCCATAAATCAATAACTACAAATACAGCTAGTACGACTGTTAATAGAAAGCCTCTAGATTTTTTCATACAGTATACCTCTTTTCTCTTATATTTTACCAACTTTCTTACTTTATATAAAGGATTCAACAATATTAAAAATAAAATATGATGAAATTAATTTTCAACATTTACTCTTTATATTGAAAAAAGATTTTAGTTGTGAAACTTTACTTGTAAGGGCTTACCCATAAGGAGGGAATAAATGGAAGAATTAAAAGCAAAGATATTTGAGCTAATCACACTTTCTGGAACTGCAAAGAGCATGGTCTACGAAGCACTTGATGTTGCGAAGGACAATAAAGAAGAAGCATTTGCACTCTTGAAAGAATCTGATTAACTATTAAAACAAGCACATAAAGTACAAAGTAATTTCTTAGGGGATCAATTGATGGAAAATACAAGTTTACTAATGGTTCACGCTCAAGATCATATGATGCACGCTTCAGAGGTTCGAAGCTTAGCAGAAGCAATCATTAACTTAATATAGGAGGAAAGTTAAAAATGGAAAAATTATTTAGTTTTATCGAAGATAAGCTGTTGCCACCATTAGCTGGCTTGGCAGAGCAAAGATATTTACGCGCAATTCGTGATGGTATTATTTCTACAATGCCACTTGTTATGATTGGTAGTTTCTATATATTAGTTGTTATGTTCCCAATTCCAGCATGGAGATCATTCATTGAACCATGGATCGGAAACATGATGTTACCATTTAGAATTACAATTGGTTTAATGGCAGTTTACGCATCATATGGAATGGGTTCTTCTCTAGCTCGTAGTTACGACTTAGATGGAACATCAGGTGGTTCATTATCACTTGCTGCATTCTTAATGACAATTATTCCACAAATCGCACAACTTGAAGACGGTACAGGATTAGGTTTTGTTCTTCCAATGGAATACCTTGGTGGAGCAGGAATGTTTACAGCAATCCTAACAATGATTTTAGCAGTTGAAATCTTACGATTCGCTCAAAACAATAACTTAACAATTCGTTTACCAGAACAAGTTCCTGCATCAGTTGCTCGTTCATTCGAAGCAATTATCCCAGGATTCATTACAATTACAATCGTTTGGGTTATTACAGTTGTATTTGGTTTAAATGTTAACCAATTAATTATGCAATTATTCTCACCACTTGTTAATATCGCAGGTAACTCATACTTAGGTGTTGTAGTTCCTACAGTTCTTATTACACTATTATGGGCATCAGGAATCCACGGTGTTTCAATCATCGGTTCCCTATTACGTCCAATCTGGTTAGTATTATTAGAACAAAACATGACAGCAGTTGCTAATGGACAAGTTCCAACAAACATCGGTACAGAAGGTTTCTATGACCTATTCGTATGGATTGGTGGATCAGGTGGTACTTTAGCACTATGTATTCTATTTATGATGTCAAAATCAACATACTTAAAACAAATTGGTAAATTATCAGTTGTTCCAGGTATCTTCAACATTAACGAACCAATTATCTTTGGTGCACCAATCGTTCTTAACCCTATCTTAGCAATTCCTTTCATTGTTGGACCTTTCTTAACTTCAACAGTTACATATATTGCTATGAAGTTTGAACTTGTTGCAAAAGTTAGTGTTGTTACACCATTCGCAATCCCAGCACCAATTAAAGCTTACCTTTCAACAAACGGAGACTGGAGAGCTGTAGTATTAGTATTCATTAACTTCGCAATTTATTTCGCAGTATTCGCACCATTTGTTAAGGCATATGACAAACAAATGTTAGCTGAAGAAGAAGCAACACTAAAAGGAGCTAACTAATTATGGCTGATCTAAAAGTATTATTTGTTTGCTCTCAGGGCATGTCTAGTGAAATTGCAGTCAACGCTCTTAAAGACGAAGGTGCTAAAAACGATGTTATCATCGATGTTAAAGCAGTAAGTACACAAGAGTTCGAAGATGAAATTAAAAACAATTGGGACTGTGCATTAGTTGCACCACAAATCCGTCATCGTTTTAAAGTATTAAAACCAATGGCAGAAGGCGCAAATGTTCCTTGCGAAATGATCGAACCAATGGCATATACTCCATTAGGTGGTCCAAAGCTGCTTAAGCAAGTACAAGAATTAACAAAAGAATAAATATAATCAAGGGGGATTTATCCCCTTTGTTTTAATAATAGGAGGATGCATGGCAAAACAAACTAATATAATAGAATCCTTAGAAACATGTTCAGATATTTTTACAACAAACGAAAAAAAGATATCTGAATTTATAAGCAATAATCTTGGAATTATACCAGAAATTACTATTCAAGATCTTTCTGACAGAACTGACACAAGTCCAGCAGCTATAAGCCGTTTCTGTAAAAAAATTGACTGTGATAGTTTTCAATCATTCAAAGTAAATCTTTCATCTGAATTAGCTTTAAGACCCTATATGAACGAGAAAGTAAAAAGCTTTGATAATCTTGATGCAGATACAATCTTTTCAATTAACGCTAATGTAATGCAAAGTACACTTGAGCGACTTGAAGAAGACTCAGTTCTAAATGCAATAAAAGCAATTGAGAAAGCTGATATCCTTTTTGTTCATGGAATTGGATTTTCCAAACTCAGTGCACAAAATATTAGACTTAAATGGAGCCTAACTGGAAAAACAGTTATTATAGTTGAAGAATTAGACTTTGCAAAATCAACACTCAAAACGGTTGCAGATAGTTCTCTATATATCGCTATATCCAACTCTGGTAAATCACAAGAAATATTATCTGTTTTAGAAACAGTTAAAACTCTTAGTGTACCAAGCATTGCAATTACTAGAAATAGTAATAGTCCTTTGGGTCAAAATATAGACATTCAACTCTATACAGCAAGCTTAAGCAGTAAACCTTCTGCAACAACCCCTTCCCTGTATAGTCAATCAATTCTAATTGATTATCTTTATTTAAAATATTTAGAAAAAATCAATACTAAATAAAAAACCTGAATCTATCACAGATCCAGGTTTTTATTTTCTACTCTACTGAACAGGAGTCATCAGTACACATCATGCCTGACGATGCTTGATCAACAAGTTCTTGAGTTTTATTTAAGTCTTTAACATGATTGATAGCTCCCTTAAGCACTTCAATTGGCTGAGCACCTGAAACAGAAACTTTATCATCAATTACAAAATGTGGTACACCTTTCGCATTAATAGTACGTGCCCATTGCTCATCTTGTCTTACTTTTAAACTATATTCATCACTATTCATTACTTCAATTGCTTCTTCTTTACTTATACCTACTTTATCAGCAAGTCTAATTAAAGTAGCTTCATCATTTAAATATTCACCTTCAGTAAAGAAACCATGCATAAAGATTTCTGCTAATTCATCACCTTTACCCATCTCTTTAGCTTTTTGGAATAATTTGTGAGCTTTTAAAGTATTACTATACTTCATAGTGTCATGATTATATACTAAACCAACTTCGCTAGCCATCTTAGCAGCATATTCATTATTAGATTTAGCTTCTTCATAAGTACTTCCGTATTTGTTAGCAAGAGTTTGATGAATATCTAAGCCAGGCTGATCTTCATAATAAGGATCTAACTCATAGCTCATCATTTCAATCTCTATATCCTCATCAAGCTCCTCAATCGCTTTCATTAAGTGTCTTTTTCCAATATAACAAAATGGACAGACAAAATCAGACCAAATTTGAACTTTCATATTTCCACCTCTCTGAAGATAGTTTACATGCAAAGATTAATTTGAGCCAGCATTTTGCCTAGAGTCTAACCATTCGATAATAGTAGTCATAATTTCATCTTTTTCATCCTCATTTAATATTTCATGATAAAGTCCAGGATAAGTAATCAATTCTTTATCCGTGCTCGCAATTTGTTCATAAAATTCATATGATAATTCAACAGGAACAATTGTATCATCCTCACCATGTAAAATTAAACAAGGTAAATCATACTCATACATATACTCTAAAACAAAATCACTTGCTTCATTTAAAAATTCATTATAGAAGTTAAAACTTGCTTTTTTAAGAACTAAAGGATCATTCTTATACTCATTTACTACCTCTGGTACAGAACAAATATCATCTTCCACTACATTTTTCATTTGTAATTTAGGGCTAGTCTTGGCTAAAGTCGATAACAATTTAGCTTTATATCCTGAAGCAGCAGGTAACTTACCATATGCTGCACCTGAAAAGATTTGCCCTCCTAAAGTATCTGGGTATTCCAAGCCATACATAGCAGTAACCAAACCACCCATACTATGACCTAGCATGAATGTTTCTAATCCTGGATTATGAACTGTCATCAAGTCATACATTGCCTTAGCATCTTCTATAAAATTAGTATATGAGTCAATGTAACCTTTTGGACCATAAGATTGACCATGGCCCCTTAAATCATATCTCAGCACATTATAACCTGCATCAAGGAGTCTTTTTGCTACATAGTCATAACGACCAAGATGCTCAGCAAAACCATGGTTGACAATAACATTTGCTTTCGCATTCTTTACTTGATCCATTCGATAAAATAAAGAAACATCTTTATCTTTTGTCTTTAGATATGAAATCATATTATTTTTCTCCTATATAATTATCTTCTAAATACTGAAATATTTGTTTGTTAGTTGCTGCATAAAATATTGAGCGCTCATGATGAACCTCAACACCATTAATATTTTTACCAAATCGCCAAATTCCACCAACCTCATTAAGTACGATTACAGCTGCTGCTATATCGTAAAGATTAAGTCTTCTTGCTTCATAAATATGTAAGCTTCCATCAGCAACATGACAAATTTCAATGGCTGCAGATCCAATATAACGATGCGCAATAATATTTTCACTTAATTCCTTAGGTGTGAATTTGAAATCCTCAAAAATCGTATAGCTACTACTGAAAATGACATTAGGATAATTAAGTTCTTGATCCAACATTTCAAGTTTCTTACCATTCAAATAAGCTCCTTGACCAGCGATACCTAAATATAATTCATCTTCCATAACATCATAGACAATACCAAAAGCTGGTTTACCATCAATATAATGAGCTATTGATATTGCGAAATACTTTTGGGAATACACAAAATTAGTTGTTCCATCAATAGGATCGATAATCCAAGATTCACTCCCAACCTTATTTTCAACCATTGATTCTTCAGTTAAAAATGTTTGATTATCATATTCTTTGTTGATAGCTTCAACTAGAAAACTCTCTACACCTTTATCTACCGATGTAACAAAATCATTATATCCAGACTTTGTATCCACCACAATTTTATTATCCTCAATTTTGTCTAGGATAAAATCCTTTGCTCTATATACTAAGTCCTTTGTAAATTCTACTTTTTTATTCATATTTCCTCCTTGAGCATATATACATTATATAAGAAAAAACTCCTTGTTACCAAGGAGTTTAATTGTTGATCAATTCGTTAATAAAACTTTCTTCCTCTTTTTCAGCATTTCGTTCTTCACGTTTTTTCTTAAGTTCCTCAGCATATTCTTTAACACGCTCAGTAGACTCACGATATAGTGATGAACCTGTACCAGCAGGAATCTTTTTACCAACAATAACATTTTCTTTCAATCCACTTAAAGGATCAATCTTAGACTTAATTGCTGCATCTGTAAGAACTTTTGTAGTTTCTTGGAAAGACGCTGCAGATAAGAATGAATCAGTTTCAACAGAAGCTTTAGTAATACCTTGTAATAAAGCCTTGAATACAGCAGGATTCTTTCCATTCATCAATGCTTCTTGGTTAATTTCTGTAATGTTATCAATATGGATTTGAGCACCTGGACTTAAACCAGTATCCTCACCCTTGACAACACGAACTTTACGCATCATTTGATTAATCATAACTTCAACGTGCTTATCAGAAATTTCAATACCACCACTTTGGTATACTTTCTTAACTTCTTTTAGAATGTATCTTTGAACTTCTAGACGTCCAGCATACTCTAGTAACTCTGATGGATCAACTGAACCTTCAGTTAATTTCTCACCAGCAGAAACTTCAGATCCAACTTCAAACCAAGGACGAACCGGTTGGTTCGGAAGTGTTTTATGAGTAACTTTTTGTTCTAGTTTTTTGTTTTCTACAGTGATTTCCCAACCTAAGCCATCTTCAGCAGCTTCAATTGCTGTGATGTGACCATCAATTTTTGAAATAACTGCAGCAAGTTTTGGTGTACGTGCTTCAAATAACTCCTCAACACGTGGTAGACCTTGAGTGATATCCTCACCACCAGCAACCGCAACACCACCAGTATGGAAAGTACGCATGGTTAACTGAGTACCTGGTTCACCAATTGATTGTGCAGCAACAATACCAACTGCTTCTCCAGCTTCCACTAATTCACCAGTAGCCATGTTTCGTCCATAACATTTTTGACAAATTCCATGACTTGACTCACAAGTAAATACTGAACGAATTAAAACTTGTTTTACACCAGAATTAACAATTCTACGTGCTAAGTGTTCTGTAATATATTCATCTTCTTCAATAATAACTTCTTTTGTATTTGGATCAACAACAGTTTCCTTGATAAAGCGTCCCACAAGACGATCATATAAGGATTCAACAACTGTGTTAGATTTTCTGTCAACAATTTCTTCAACAAGATAACCTTCACCACAGTAGCAATCTTCCTCAACGATTGTTACATCTTGAGCAACGTCAACAAGACGACGTGTTAAGTATCCAGATTCCGCAGTTTTTAAAGCCGTATCGGTTAGCCCTTTACGCACACCGTGAGTAGAGATAAAGAACTCACTCACATTCAATCCTTCACGGAAAGAAGAATAAATTGGAACTTCAATAATAGATGATTGATAACCTTTTTTAGACTTAGATTGTGTAGGTTTACCCATCAATCCACGAATACCAGCAAGCTGAGTAAAGTTAGAAACGTTACCACGAGCACCGGAAGTAGCCATCATGTTAATTGGGTTTTTACGAGGCAATGTTTCCATTAGCTCATTACCAACAACATTCTTAACATTCTCCCATAGATTCATAAGTTTCCCTTCCCACTCTTGAGCTGTTAAACGACCACGTTTAAATAGAGTCATTAACTTAGCAGCTTCAATTTTACCTTCTTCAACATATTTTTCTTTATTAGGAGCAACGTTGATATCACTAATAGCAACTGTCATTCCCGCAATTGTTGAATATTGGAAACCTAAATCTTTAATATTATCTAAAATCTCAGAAGTTTTCTCTAATGAATATTTATCAAAGATTTCTTTGATAATATATTCAAGATCTTTTTTCTTGAAATCTTGGTTTAAAGGCATTGCTTTAATAACTTCTTTTGCATCAGTACCCATACTAATGAAGAACTTATCAGGAGTTGACTTAAAGTTATCTGCTGATACTTCATTAATGTATGGAAAATCACTTGGGAACATATCATTGAAGATCATTTTCCCTAATGTTGTAACTAAGTACATATTGTTTTGTTTTGCACTAAAGCTTGTCTTTCTTAAGGAAGAAGCTCTAACACAAATTCTTGTATGCAAATGAATCATATGATGCTCATAAGCAAGTTGAGCTTCACTTAAACTACTAAACGCTTTACCTTGGTTCTCTGCATAGCGACGCCATTTAGCTGCCTCTTGCTCATCACCAAGTGCTTCAAATTCCTCAGCTTTTTCGATAAACTCTTCAGCTGTTTCTTCCATGTTTAGATAGTAGTTACCTAAAACCATATCTTGTGATGGAGTAACAATAGGCTTACCATCTTTAGGTCCTAAAATATTTCTTGAACCTAACATCAATAGTTCCGCTTCTGCCTGTGCCATTTCTGATAATGGAACGTGGACAGCCATTTGGTCACCATCAAAGTCAGCGTTAAACGCTGGTGTTGCTAGTGGATGAAGACGGATTGCACGCCCTTCAATCATCTTAGGCATAAATGCTTGGATACCAAGTCTATGCAAAGTAGGCGCACGGTTAAGTAAGACTGGATGGTTTTCAATTACATCCTCCACAATATCCCAGATACGTGGATCTTGTCTATCAATTAATTTTTCTGCTGCTTTGGCATTATTACTAATACCACGAACTTTCATTTCATTAACAACAAATGGTTTAAATAATTGAATTGCCATTTCTTTTGGAATACCACATTCATACATCTTTAAATCAGGTCCAACAGCAATAACTGAACGACCTGAGAAGTCAACACGCTTACCTAGAAGGTTAGCACGGAAACGACCTTGTTTACCTTTAAGAGAATGTGACAATGATTTTAGTGGACGACCACCTGCACCAGTAACTGGTTTATTTCTTCTACCATTATCAATCAATGCATCGACTGACTCTTGAAGCATTCTCATCTCATTTTGTACGATAACTTGTGGTGTACCCATATCTAATAAACGTTTTAAACGATTATTACGTGTGATAACACGACGATATAGATCGTTAGCATCAGAGGCAGCAAAACGACCACCATCTAATTGTAACATCGGTCTTAACTCAGGTGGAATAACTGGTAATTGAGTCAATACCATCCACTCAGGTTTATTATCAGATTCAATAAAAGCTTCTACAGTTTCTAAACGACGAATTAATTTACGACGCTTATCACCTTTTGCATCTTCTAATTGAGCTAAAATAGAAGCTTGTTCACCTTTAAGATCAACTTCTTCTAATAATGTTTTAATAGCCGCTCCACCAGCTTCAGCTTTAAAGCTATTGTATCCATATTTCTCAAAATATTCACGATATTCTCTATCGTCAATAATTTGTTTGTATTGTAAATCTGTATCTTTAGGATCTGTAACAACCCATTTAACAAAATATACAACTTCTTCTAAAATTTTAGGAGTGATATCTAAAAGTAAACTCATTCTTGATGGAATACCTCTTAAATACCAGATATGTGTAACTGGAGCTGCAAGTTCAATATGACCCATTCTCTCACGACGTACAGATGACTTCGTAACTTCAACGCCACATCGATCACAAATCACTCCACGATAACGAACTTTTTTATATTTTCCACAATAACATTCCCAGTCTTTGGAAGGTCCAAAGATTTTCTCACAGAATAAACCATCTCTTTCAGGTTTTTGTGAACGGTAGTTAATTGTTTCAGGTTTTTTAACCTCACCATGAGACCATTCTAAGATGGTCTCTGGTGATGCAAGTGCCAATTGAATTGAGGCAAATTTATTAATTCCCATTTAAACAAAGCCTCCTTTATTTATCACTTTGGGCATCTTCGCCCTCAGTGTTTTTACGTTGTACTTCATCCGTACCTTCAATTAAACTAGCTTGGATCTTATTATTTTCTTCATCTAAGAAGTTAACATCCAATGCTAATGCTTGAAGTTCATGTTTCAATACTCTAAATGATTCTGGCATCTTAGGTTCTGGAATGTCAGTTCCATTTTGAATAGCTGCATATGTACGGGTACGTCCACTAACATCGTCTGATTTGATGGTTAATAACTCTTGAAGTGTGTTGGCTGCACCATAAGCATAAAGTGCCCAAACCTCCATCTCACCAAATCTTTGACCACCATTTTGAGCTTTACCACCCAATGGTTGTTGTGTAACAAGTGAATAAGGTCCAGTTGCACGAGCATGTAATTTATCATCAATCATATGTGACAACTTAATTAAATACATAACTCCAACTGAAATACGCTCATCATAACGCTCTCCGGTTTGACCATCATATAAGACCATCTTACCATCATCGTCTAGACCGCCTTCTTTCATAATTCTAAATAATTCATCAGTATCAATACCATCGAAAACTGGAGTAGCAAACTTAACACCTAAATTCTTAGCTGCAAGACCTAAGTGAAGTTCTAATACTTGTCCAATATTCATACGGCTAGGAACACCAAGCGGGTTCAATAGAACATCTACTGGAGTTCCATCTTCCATAAATGGCATATCTTCTTCTGGTAATATTCTTGAGATAACACCCTTGTTACCGTGTCGTCCAGCCATCTTATCACCTTCAGATATTTTACGTTTTTGAACAATATAGACTTTAACTGCTTCAGAAACTCCAGGTGGTAAATCATGCCCTTCATCTCTTCTGAAAATTCTAATATCTTGAACAATACCACTACCACCATGAGGTACTTTTAATGAATTATCTCGAACTTCTCTTGATTTTTCACCAAAAATAGCAAGTAATAGTTTTTCTTCAGGAGAAATTTCACTTTGTCCTTTAGGTGTTACTTTACCAACAAGGATATCTCCCTCTTCTAAATGTCTGCATGAAACTTCACTTACGTTTGGAATATCACGGGTAATTTCTTCAGGTCCTAATTTTGTTTCACGAACCTCTAATGTATATTCCTCAATATGAATTGAAGTATAAATATCATCTTTAACTAATCGTTCGCTCATGATAATAGCATCTTCATAGTTATATCCGTGCCATGTCATGAACGCTACTGTAACGTTTTGACCTAAGGCTAATTCTCCATTATCCATTGAAGGTCCATCCGCTAAGACATCACCTTCATAAATCTTCTCGCCTAATTTGACAAGTGGAATATGGTTAATACATGTACCTTGGTTAGAACGACGGAATTTTTGGAATTTATAAACGTATTCTTCT
>CAZRNT010000004.1:0-26354 GCA_964601525.1 uncultured Erysipelothrix sp. | reverse complement strand
GACATCAATAAATCTTTCATAATGTCCTAAATCTAAATCAGTTTCTGCTCCATCTTTAGTTACAAAAACTTCACCGTGTTGATAAGGAGACATTGTTCCTGGATCAACGTTAATATATGGATCAAATTTTTGCATAAAAACACTTAAACCGCGGTTTTTTAATAGTCGGCCAACTGAAGAAGCAATAATACCCTTACCAATTCCTGATACGACCCCGCCTGTAACAAATATATATTTAGTCATGAACATCTCCTTTACATTGACAAAAATAAAAGCTCCCTCAACGGAAGCTTGTGCCCTTTATTATTCTAACAAACAACACTTAAATCTTCAATAAGTTTTTTGTTATTCTTCATCTTCTATAAAATCTTCGTCATAATCATCGTAATCGTCATAATCTTCCAATAAGTCTGGATCAAGAACTAATGTATCTTCTGCATGACGTTCTCGAAGGTCCCACATGTTTCCTTCTAGTGAAATAAAACGTGAATCAAGCATAATTGCATTATAAAATGAAGCTAATTTTCTTTTCGCAACTGCCTCTGGAAATTTTGCTTCTGCACTAACCTCTTTCCACAATTCATTAAACAGTACTTTTTCTTCTTTTTGTTTCAATCTATCATAAGCAATATCACTTAGTGATTTTGATGACATTATTCATCCCTCCGGTTCCATCGACAAATATACTCATGTTTGGAAATTAATCCTTTTTCATCTTTTAATTCATACTGAAGATAAACTGAGTCACTTGTTATCAAATATTCTATAACTTCAACTTCAAACTTCAATATACCAAGCTCATTATTAATTAAAATATAGCTCTCTTCATCTTTAGCAAAGAAACCATGAGTTATCCATTCATCATGTCTTTTTAAAGATAATTGATCATGACTAATATCTAAAACTACATCAATTCCTTCATTTTCTCTATACATAATTCTACTATAAGAATTATCGCTAATAACCACAGCATCATGGTCTTCAAAAAATAAATCTTGCTCTGTACTTTTCTGTTGAATTTGGACTGAATATTTAATAATAAGCACCCCGCTTTACTTCTGTACCTATGAATTATATTTAAATATTAACCTTTGTCAAGTCATTTTTTACAAATAAAAGAAAAGCATGCGAAAGCACACTTTTCTTAGTTTAATTTATCGATTTAAAAAAGCTTCAATATCATCAATTTCTATCAAAATTTGAGGAGCTAAATCAATGTTTCCAGAGTCTGTAACTAGGACATCTGTTTCCAAGCGAATACCAATTCCTTCTTCAGCAATATACAATCCTGGTTCATTTGTAATAACATTACCCGGAACTAAAGCACGCTCTCTATCAGCCCATACATCATGCGTATCAAGGCCTAAAGAGTGGCCAATACTATGATAATAGTAACGACCTACATCATCTATATCATCAATCAAACCCAATCGAATACAAGCCTCACCTAAAGAGACCTTAGCAAGTTCATTTAGTTCCGCTAAACTAATTCCAGGAGCAATCTTTGTATTGATGTATTTGAAAGTGTTTAAAACCTCTTGGTAAACATCTTTTTGTCTTTGTGTGAATTTACCGTTAATTGGATAAGTTCTTGAAATATCAGCACCATAATGATTTACACAAATCCCTAAATCCAACAAGACTAATTCCCCATCATGCAGTTTTTGATTGTTTTCAATGTAATGAAGAACAGTTGCATTCTTGCCTGAAGCAACGATTGTATCAAACATTAATGATCCAAAATTCTTTTGCCCTTCATATAGAAATCTAGCTGCCATATCCATTTCATTAGCATCAGGTTTCATTTCACTTAGCATTGCCTCAATAGCAGAGTTCGTAATGACCGCTGCATTTTGAATTGCTTTGACCTCATCCGGATGTTTAATCATTCTGCATTCCACAAGATTTGGAAATACATCATAAAGAGGAAAGCCTTCCAACTCTTCAATCATCGCTTTTGCTGAGCCGAAAAATAACTCGCTCTCATGATTATGATCATAATCAAGTCCAATTCTTTTAGCAGATTCTATATTTGATTCAAAATAATCTTCAAAGTCTTCAAAATATCGTACATCTTCTATTCCAGAAATTTCTTGAGCTTGTTCTTTCTTCATAAAATGACCAACCCACTTCTCAGTGAATGGATCAATATCTCTTAAAAACAAAATCTCTTCATTTTTTTGCATATTAATAATTAAAACAGCCTCTGGTTCTTCAATTCCTGTCAAGTAAACAAAATTTCGGTTAGCATGAAATGGGTAAACACCATCAGCGCTCTTGCGAATTTGAGTACCGCTCATTAGAATTACTAAATCTTCACTCTCAAGACTTGTTTTAAATCGTTCTCTTAAATCTATATATGTGTTTTTATTCATTTTAACTCCTTTGGAAAGAAAATCTTATGATCTTCTTTATCTTTACCATGTACAAATCCACTTACAATTGTTGAAGCACTTGATAATTCTACCAAGCCTTCATCTTTAAGTACCCATATAGCAGATTCTTCATCTTCTTTATATGGACAATAAAGAATTTGTGTCGTGAAATCCTCCAAGACATAATACTCAGGATCAAAATTCTCAGATTTTGCTTTTTCTTCTAAAAGTTTCTTGTCCTCTTGACCACTATAATTTTCATAATCAAAAAGGTCACGATTCAATAATCTTCTCGATAAGTCTTTTAATATCGGGTCATTTGACTTTCTTAGGATTGTGAAACCTGCAAGACATGCTGGTTCATCTAAAGCAAAATGTTCCTCTAAACTAATACTATGATTTTTTGAAATAAACGGTAGAAATACCTCTAATCCTGTAGAATCTAATTGCCCTTTTGCTTCTAAGTCAGCCATTCTTCTAAATAAAGCATGAAGAATAGATTCAAAACTCCTTGATACCGGATGAAGATATACTTGCCAATACATCTGATAACGAGCCATTATATAGTCTTCAACTGCATGAATACCACTCTCTTTAATAACAATTTTATCATCAATTATTCTAATGGTTCTCAAAATTCTATAAAGATCAAATTCTCCATAACTTACTCCAGTAAAATATGAATCTCTTAATAAGTAATCCATTCTATCCGCATCCATTTGGCTAGAAATTATTTGCGAAAGAAGTTTTCTTTCTGCTCTATGAGCAATAATATCTGCAACTAACTTAGGTAGTTCTGGATCTTCTTCCATCAATATTTCATTAATACTTGTGTTTTCTAGTATTATTCTATCTGTAAATTCTTCATGATCTGTCTTTGTAACAGCTTCAAAAGAATGAGAAAAAGGTCCATGACCTACATCATGAAGTAAACCTGCACAAAGAAGAGCAACTTGCTCTTGCTCTGTTAATACATTTTTTAAATCACTAACACGCTCAATCATTAAACGTACAATCTCATAAACGCCCAATGAGTGGGAGAATCGAGAATGCTCAGCAGTATGATAAACAAGATGTGTACCACCCAATTGTTGGATTCTACGCAACCTTTGAAATTGAGCCGAATTAATTAGATCCCAAATCACTTGATATTTTACATGAATATAACCATGCACTGGATCTCTCATGACCTTTAATTCTTGGCAATGTTTGTAATTAGGCAACATAGTCTTCGAGTCTTTTCTCTATTGTTTCTTTTCCAATTAAATAAAGTGAAGACATCAAATCAGGTCCATGATTTTGATGAGTTGCTGCAACTCTTAATCCCATGAATAATGGCTTACCTTTTAAACCACTTTCTTTTTTACTGAGATTGAATGCCTCTTTAAGATTCTCTATTGTCCATTCTTCTGGTAGATTTCTTAAAAAAGTTTCTGCAATCAATTTGGTACTATCTTCTGCTAAGACATCTTTTGCTTCTTGTTCTAAAACTGGTTCTTCAAAGAACATACGAATCAGATCAACAATTTCTGCTCCATACTGTAACTGTTCTTTATAAAGAAGTAGACATTGTTCAACCCACTCATCCGATTTGTTACTTAAATCATATTCTTTTTCAGCAAATGGTCTGACAAACGCAAGCCATTCTTCATCTGATTTTTCTTTAAGATACTGATGGTTCATCCATGTCAATTTATTAACATCAAACATTGAAGGTGATTTTGATAGTCTACTCTCATCGAAGACTTCAATAAGTTCTTCTTTGGTAAACAATTCTCTTTCACCAGGATAAGACCAACCTAAAAGAGCCATAAAGTTAAACATTGCTTCTGGTAAATATCCTTGCTCTTCGTATTGACTTATATATTGCATTATTGAATTATCTCGTTTGGATAGCTTTTTATGTTCCTCATTAACAATTAGTGTCATATGACCATAAAGAGGTGCTTCCCAATTGAACATTTTAAATAACATAAGTTGTTTTGGTGTATTTGAGATGTGTTCTTCTCCACGTAATACATGGCTTATTTCCATGAGATAGTCATCAATCACAACTGCAAAGTTATAAGTTGGAATACCATTAGATTTCATGATAACCCAGTCTCCAATATCTTTGGACTCAAAACTAACTCTTCCACGAACAATATCATCAAATACATATTCTTCGTTTTCAGGTACCTTTAACCTTACAGAATAAGGTTTGCCCTCTTTTTCATATTTTTCAATAGTTTCTTTATCTAAGTGCAAGCATCGACGATTATAACGTGTTGATGCATGACCTGCTTCTTTTTGTTTTTGATAATCTTCATCTAACTCTTCTGATGTACAGTAACATTTGTATGCATGTCCTGCCTCGATTAATTCTTCCATATGTTTTTGATAAATATCAAGACGCTCCATTTGACGATAAGGAGCATATTTAGGATTTGGATTTCCTGGAGACTCATCAGGAATAATACCTAACCATTCCAAATATTTTAATTGTGATTCTTCTCCACCTTCAACATTTCTCTCAATATCCGTATCTTCAATTCTCAATACAAAATCACCACCATGATGCTTGGCAATTAAGTAATCAAATAATGCTGTTCTAGCATTTCCTATATGTAAAAATCCTGTAGGACTAGGAGCATAACGTACACGTACTCTTTTCATATTTATACCTCTTTTCAAATTCCTTTTTATTATAGCACGCTTTATCAAATCTGTGCATTAACTCACAATGATTAAGTCAAGTTTTTCACCCAATTTAAGCAAATCTCACATATTTTTGCTAATGAACGCATTAACAATTATAATAGACTTACTAGAAAACTATTAAAGGAGAATCAATATGAGCATAGGTATCGATAAAATAGGATTTTATGTTCCTAAATACTACATTGACATGAGAAAATTAGCTAAAGTTAGAGGGGTTGACCCTGATAAGTTTACTTATGGATTAGGTCAGGACGAAATGGCGGTTCCGCCTATTACTCAAGATATGATTAGTTTAGCTGCTAATGCTGTATATAAAACCATTAGTGAAGATGATAAGAAAGATATCGATCTAGTTATCTTAGCAAGTGAAAGCGGCACTGACTATTCAAAAGCGGGATCTACTAGTATTGTTAAACTATTAGGACTTAATCCCCAAAGTCGTGCTATAGAAATCAAACAAGCATGTTATTCAGCTACAGCTGCATTACAGCTTGCTAAAGGACATATTGCTTTAAATCCAAATAAAAAAGCACTTGTTATCGCAAGTGATATTTCAAGATATGGATTGAACACTCCGGGTGAACCAACACAAGGTGCTGGAGCAGTTGCAATGTTAATTTCTAATGAAGCAAAACTACTAGAAATTACAAATCAATCGTCCTACTTCTCAGATGATATATGGGATTTCTGGAGACCAAATTATAGTGATACAGCTTTTGTCGATGGTAAATATTCTAATGAACAATACCAACGATTATTTAAACTTACTTACCAGGATTTTATTGAAAAATTCGATTATAATTCAAATGATTTTGATGCATATCTTTTCCATATTCCTTATACAAAACTTGGTAGAAAAACATTAAATCTCATTAGTGATGAAGAAAATCACTTAAAGCAATTTGAAAATGCAATTTACCTCAACAGAAAAGTTGGAAACGTCTACACCGCTTCATTATATCTAAGCTTAATATCTCTTCTATATAAAGGAGATCTTAAAGATAATTCCACAATTGGTTTATATTCTTACGGTAGTGGAGCTGTCGGTGAATTCTTTACAATGAAACTTAAAGATAATTATAAAGAACATCTTAACCCCAAAATTTTAGAGCAATTAGAAGAAAGAATTGAGTTAGATATTCCAACTTATGAAAAATTATTTAATGCTAAATTAGTCCAAGATGGAAGTCATCAAATTCTTGATAACGACCAAGAGAAATTTCAATTAAAAGAAATTAAAAACCATCGTAGATATTACATAGAAAACTTTAAAAAGAGCAAGTTCATATAAAGTGAACTTGCTCTTTTTAAAGTTTATGGAATTGTTCAACATCTAATACAAATATAGTTGCTCCGCCAACTTGAACTTCAGCTGGGAAAGTAGCATAACTTCCTAAATCATAAGAAACTGTAGATGGAACAACTTCTGTTCTTTTCTTACATTCTTTTCCAATAATATCAATACAATCTTGAACTCGTTCATCATCAACACCAACGATTAAAGTTGTATTTCCTGCTCTTAAGAATCCCCCTGTTGTTGCTAAGCGAGTTACTTGAAAATCTTCTTTATTTAGTGCGGATGAGACAATTGAACTGTCATCATTCGATACGATTGCTAGTACTAATTTCATGAGATCTCCTCCTCTTATACTTAAATTATATCACAAAGTTATTCTTTAGGAATTAAATTAACTTAGACATTGAATCGGAAGTGAACGATATCTCCATCTTTCATAACATAATCTTTACCTTCGGATCTCATTTTTCCTGCCTCTTTGATTGCTAATTCGCTCTCATATTCCATTAAATCATCATAGTGATAAACTTCGGCACGAATAAATCCTCTTTCAAAGTCAGTATGAATTACTCCTGCACAAGCTGGAGCTTTCATACCTTCTGTATAGGTCCAAGCTCTAATTTCTTGAGGACCAGCTGTAAAGAAGGTTCTTAGGTTTAAGATATCGTAACTGTTTTTAACAAGTCGATCTAATCCACTTTCTTCAACACCTAATTCTTGTAGGAACATTTCTCTTTCATCATCTTCAAGTCCTGAAAGACTTTCTTCTACTGTTGCACTTATTGGAATAACTCTACAATCTCTTTCGTTTGCATATTTTTTAACATCTAAATACATTTTATTGTTTTCAACATCTGCAAGACTGTCTTCATCTATATTAGCAACATATATTACCGGCTTTCTTGTTAAGAAATGGAATGGTTTAATTAATTCTTCCTCTTCTTCATCCAAGTCAAGATTGCTTAAAGGAAGATTGTCCTCCAATAAAGCTTTTGCTTTTTCTAAAATATTTATTTCAGCAATCGCCTCTTTGTCCTGTGCTTTAGCTTTTTTACCCACTCTTTGTAAACGATTCTCTACTGATTGAAGGTCCGCTAACATTAATTCTATCTCAATGATCTCAATATCAGATACTGGATCACCTACAGTACCATGCTCATGAACAATATCACTATTTTCAAAGCAACGTACAACATGAACAATAGCGTCTACTTCACGAATATTTGATAGAAATTGATTACCTAGTCCTTCTCCTTTTGAAGCTCCTTTAACCAATCCGGCAATATCTGTAAATTCAAAAGTTGTTGGAATAATCTTTTTAGATTCGATAAATTTTCTAATATTTTCCATTCGATCATCTCTAACTTTAACCACTCCTACGTTTGGAGCAATTGTTGCAAATGGATAGTTCGCTGCTTCTACTTGTGCCTTTGTTATTGCGTTGAAAAGTGTTGACTTTCCTACGTTTGGTAAACCTACAATTCCTGCTGTTAATGCCATTTTCTATTCCTCGTTTCGTTCTACAATTTTCTTTAATTTCTTTTCAAACTCATGACGTGGCATCATTATAATGCTGCCACATCCATCACACTTAATTTTTATATCTGCACCCATTCTTGTAATTGTGAATGTTTCTGACTTCTTACAAGGATGCGGTTTTTTCATTTGAACACGATCACCTAAGTCATATTTTTTATCCATGATTTCTCCTTTGTAATTGATAGGCTAATAATGTGTTTTCTAACAAGCTAACGATGGTCATTGGTCCTACACCTTTTGGAACTGGTGTAATCATTTTGACCTTATCGTATGCATCTTTATCGACATCTCCATAAAGTTTTCCATCATGTCTATGTATACCCACATCGATAACAATATGATGCTCCGATAACATTTCTTTTTTTATCATTTCTCTAACTCCAACAGCCACCACAATTAATTCATTATTCTTAATTTTTTCTTCAAGATTTTTTGTCTTTGAATGAGCTTGAGTCACTGTCATATCTTTATTTTTTAATAAATTCGCTATGGGATTACCTACTAACTGACTCCTGCCAATAACCAATGCATCTTTTCCTGATAAATCAATTTCATATTCATCCAGAAGTGTCATAATCCCTTTTGGGGTGCATGGCACAAATCGTGCATGGTTTTGTGATAAAAGACCAACGTTTTCAACATGCAATCCATCGACATCTTTCATTGGATTTATTGAGTTAATTATCACTTGGCTAACAATGTGTTTGGGTAATGGTAATTGAACTAAAATTCCATTCACTGAATCATCTTCATTTAATATGTTTATCTCTTTTATTAAATCTTCTTGAGATATATTCTTATCTAAAAAGATTGTATGAGATTCTATGCCGACATTTTTAGATTGTCTAGCTTTACTTTTTACATATGTCTCAGAAGCTGGATCGTCACCTACTAAAATAACAGCAAGACATGGAAGTGCTTGATTATTGTCTTTTAGTAAATCGATTTCTTTTCTAAGAATCTTTAAACGTTTATCCGCCGTTTTTTTACCATCTATTAAATTCATTTTTTAGCCCCCGTTCGCGTCTATAATAATATCATATGTTAGTAAAGCTTGCCATCTCTAATCTGCATAATAATAGTAACTGGACCATCATTATCTAATTTCACATTCATATGAGTTTGGAATTTACCTGTTTTTACCGAAAGTCCCTCAGCAACTAACAAATCATTAAATTGATTAAAATAATCATCTGCTTTTTCGGCAGACATTGCTTTAGTAAAACTTGGTCTATTTCCTTTTCTACAGTCTGCAGCGAGAGTAAATTGAGAAATTGATAATATTTCACCATCAACATCTTGAATAGATTTATTCATTTTTCCTTCTTCATCTTCAAAGATTCTTAAATTAGCAATTTTGGAACTCGCTTTTTGTAAATCTTCTAAGCTGTCACCTTCCTCAATACCAACAAATAACAGAAAACCTTTGTCAATACTATTATACAAAGTACCTTCAACATCAACACTTGCATTATTTACTTTTTGAATTATTATTTTCATATTACACCTCCTCTATATATTAACAGAACATGGTACAATATGCTTAGGTGATATATATGAATAAACCACTCGCATACCAAGTACGTCCAAACAGTACAGAAAAAATTGTTGGACAAAAACACTTATTAGGTGAAGGTAAGGTCTTAAGAAATCTAATTAATAATAAACAAATCTATTCGATGATTTTTTTCGGACCACCTGGCACAGGTAAAACTACGACTGCAATTGCAATTGCAGAGGAATTAAATAGACCATATCGACTTTTTAATGCTGTCACAGATAATAAAAAGAAACTCGACCAATTATTTATTGAGGCTGAAATGAGCAGTGGATTAATCGTTATTGTTGATGAGGTACATCGTTTAAATAAGGATAAACAAGATACTTTACTTCCTCATATTGAAAGCGGATTAATAACCATGATAGGAGCAACTACTGCAAATCCATACTTTTCAATTAACCCAGCCATAAGATCAAGAGTTCATCTATTTGAATTCTTACCACTAACAAATCATGACTTAAAAGAAATATTACTTAATGCTAGTCCTAAAAACCGAAAAATCGATGAAAGTGTTTATGAGCAAATAATTTCAAGTTCTAATGGTGATGCACGATATTCATTAAATATACTTGAATTATTACTTAATGCATATGATGATGAACACATTAAAATCGAACATTTAAAACAAATCAATCTTGGTATGAATACATCCATGGACAAAGATAGCGATAATTATTATGATACATTATCAGCATTTCAAAAATCTATTCGAGGTAGTGATGTTCAGGCTTCACTTTATTATCTTGCTAAATTAATTCATGTTGGTGATTTTGATTCTATTGAAAGAAGATTATTAGCCATTGTTTATGAAGATATTGGTCTAGCAAATCCAGCACTTTGTGCTCGAGTGGAATCTGCATTATCAGCTGCAAGGAAGATAGGTTTTCCAGAAGCTAAACTACCTTTAAGTGTTGCCGTTATTGAGTGTGCTTTATCCCCAAAATCTAAAGGGGCACAATATGGAATTGATAATGCCTTAGCTACAGTAGCAAATTCAAGCCATCAAGTCCCCAGATATTTAAGACTAAAAGCTGTTGGTGCGAAGGACGAAGAAATGTATCAGTATGATCGAAGTGACCTTTGGCATAAAATTCAATATCTTCCCGACTCTATTAAAGATATGGAATTCTACCAACCTATTAACCTAAATTCTGCAGAAAAAACTTTAGCTAATAATTATAATGAACTCAAGAAATTTAAACGAAGTTCTGACATTGTATCTCTTAATAAAAGTAAAGCTAAAAAAGATTAAGTAAAAGTAGTCAATCTATAAATAGATTGACTACTTTTACTTATGTCTATTCTTTTTATACAAAATATTCTTTTCATAATAAAATCTACCATAATAAGCTAATGCAAGAAAACATAGCAAAGATAAGCAAAATGAAAGGATAATTTCATCAAGTTCTATTAAATTATTGAACATCTTCATTGGTACAATAAGCATTGAGAATAGAGGAGTAAAAGATAAAACGATGCCCGATACTTTATCGAGATTATTGCTTGTCTTTAAGAAAATAGATGCATAATATACAAACAATAGAACTATATAAAATGGACCTTGTAATGCTCCTGCCTCCTCTACACTGTCAACTCTACATGATATAAGTACAGTTAGTACTTGAATTATCATTAAACCAATCATTAAAAATATAAACGAAACAAAAAGTGTTTTGATAATTTCTATATCAATATCATAGGCATTAATTAACGATGAAAACGAATTATACTTTTTAGGTATTATATTGTAGCGATACAAAAGATGTAAAAGACCCTTACCTTTATCATAATAATATCTACTATAGAGAATTAATAATAGGATTGGAATAAAGCTAAACAATTGTATTATTACAGTTAGTGAACCAATGATAATCTTTGAATAATAATGAACTTTGATATCAACTGCTGTACAAATTAATTCAATGACATTTGTTGCTTTTTCCATAACAACTTCATTAGCAACAACAGTAGAATAGGTCAACATCATAAAATAGATACAAGTAATCAAAAAATACATAATGTCCTGATTTTTCTCATTGCTATCTTTATTTAAGAATTCGACACTTATTTCTTGAGATCCCATAACTATATTGTTTACATAAGTATGTACCATACTCTCAATTATAACTTGCTCCTCACTGCTTAATTTATCCTTACTTTCTATTCTAAATTTTAAGTTTTTCTGTTTTATTTTAATATTCGCATTTTTACTTTCAGTAAACTGTTCTTCATAGGGTTTTATAAAAAGTTCAGGATAATCTAAATCAAGACTAAGCTTGGTTTTTTCAAGACTAGACGGTATTAATTTTTCAATGATAAGATCAGAATAAATTAAGCAAGTACTCAAACTTGTAATTATAAACAATAATATAAAATTCGTTTTATTTATAAATCTTCTTCTTAAAGATTCTCTTAATAGATCAAGCATAATAATAGTTCACCAAATCTTTTAGACTAACAGATTCAATTTTAACCGTTTGAATATTTCTTTTTTTTATTATCTCTTGTATCAATTTTGAATCTTTTTTTACTTTGTAGCGAGTTTGATGTCCTTTTGTGGTGTAAGAAAGAACATCTTTTTGTTCTTTATAAGAGGCATGCTCATCATAGGTTACGCTTATATATTCATAATCAAAATCTTTTTTAATTTGTTTCACTGGACCTTGTAACATCACATCGCCCTTCTTCAAGATTAGAATGTAGTCACAAAATTCCTCTAACTCATCATATTGATGACTTGACATGATGATTTTTTTATTTTCACTCATCAATTTACTGATTACATCTTTAAAGAGATTTATATTTACGATATCCAATCCAGTCATGGGTTCATCAAGCAATATTAAATCTGGATTATGTATTAGAGCACAAATAAATTGGACTTTTTGCTGATTTCCTTTAGAAAGAATTTGAATTTTATCATGTCTTTTATCTTCTATTTTAAATTCTTTTAACCAATAAGTCATTGATTTTTCAGTTTCTTCTTTAGTCATTTTCCTAAGGCGTGCCATGAATCTTATTTGACGTTCTACTGTCATATTTTGATATAAAGCTCTATATTCTGGTACATAACCTATATTTTTGACTGTATTATATTCAATATTCCCTGAGTCATTGGGTATCAATCCTAACACTGTACGAAATAAAGTAGATTTTCCGCTTCCATTATGTCCCAAAACAGCATAAACACACTTGTTTTGTATATTTATATTAATATTTTCAATTCCTTTAATACCATCATAATATTTACTTAAATTTTTAATTCTCATTAAATCACCATTAGTAAATAATCTCACTAATCTGATATCCCTATTAAAAAAGCTGCCTAAGCAGCTATAAACTCATCAATAGTTTGTTTTATTTCTTCAATGTAATCTTCTTGGAATATATCGACCTTAATGCTTTCAGTTTTATTTTTAAACCAAGTTATTTGTCTTTTAGCAAGTCTTCTAGTATTTCTTTTTATTTCCTCATTTACTTCTTCTAATGTTTTATTTCCCAGGAAATAATCACTAAATTCTTTGTATCCTATAGAATTGAGACTTTGATAAGAAAATACATTGTGATCAATTGCATAGAGATTTTTAACTTCTTCCACTAATCCTTCAGTGAACATTTTGTCTACACGTATATTAATTCTCTGATATAGTTTTTTACGATCCCCTTCTAGGAAAAATATAAGTGCATCGTATACTTTAACTTCACCAGCGGACTCATTAATTTCACTTATTGGTTTATTAAATGTTTTCACCATTTGAACTGAACGTAATAATCTTTTTCGATTATTTACGTGAATCTTTTTTGAAGTTTCTGGATCTAATTCATCAAGAATATTCTTCAATTCTTGATTACTTAAATCTTCATCTGCTTCTATTAATTCATATTCTTCAAAGCGATAATCATAGACAAGTGCATTTATATATAATCCTGTTCCCCCAACTATTATTGGAAGTTTATTACGCTTATGTATTTCTTCTATTTTCCTTCTAGCATCTTTTTGAAAGTCAGCTACTGAATAAATTTCTTCCAAAGGACTGACATCAATTAAATGATGTTTTATAGTATTTAGCTCATTCTTAGTCGGTTTTGCACTTCCTATATCTAATTTTTTATATACACTGACTGAATCTGCACTAATAATTTCACCATTATACTCTTGAGCCAATTTAATTGCTAGATCACTTTTGCCACTTGCTGTTACTCCAGCAATAACAATTATTTTTTTCATCGTTTAAACTCTCTAATTAATTGTTTGTGAGTTATTGAAATCAAAGTTGGTCGACCATGTGGACAATGAAAGGGTTGTGTACATGCTCTTAAATCTTCAACAAGTTTCTGCATTTCTTGCATTGATAAATATTCATTGAATCTTACTGAAGAATGACAAGCCAAGGTAGCTAAAGCATCTCTTCTTAAATCTTCTTCTCTAATAACTTTATTACTCTCAATTAAATCTAATACTTCTTCAATGAAGTCTTTAGCTTCTTCTTGCTTAATCCATTGAGGTACATCCCTAACAATCAGGGTATCTTCTGAGAATACCTCAAAATGAATTTGGAATTGAGAAAAATCCTCATTTATTTTGTCAATCATCGGTATGAGTGATTTTCTTCCTTCGAACATTAAAGGGACAAGCATTGCTTGTAGTGGACTTCTTTGATTTAGGAGTTTGTTTTGATAATACTCATAACGAACTCTTTCCATTGCGGCATGCTGATCAATAATGTAAAGGCCTTCCTCACCTTGAGCTAAAATATACTTCCCACTCATTTGTGATAATATTTTCAATGGTTCGATTTTACTTTCAAAGAGTTCTTCTTGATTTAAATCCTTATCTTTTTCATGTGTATCTGGCATTGACTCTATTACTTCATTGATCTCCAAAGCAGTTTTATTTTTTAATTTATCATTTGTTCTATCGTTAATTTTATCATAGTCTAAATCTTTACTATCTACTTTAATAAGATCATTTAGTACTTGACTCATTGCTTTTGTTTCATCTGAAAAATGCCTAGTTTCTAAAAGTTCTTCTTTTATATTAATTTGTTCTGGTTCCGTAATTTTGATTTCTGGAGCTTTTGTTTCTTTATAAAGTAAGCCTTCAATATGATTTTGTACCAGTTCAATAAGTTGAGCCTCTTGTGACATTCTTATCTCCCATTTACTTGGATGAACATTCACATCAACTAATTGTGGATCGGTATTAATATTCATCATTATAATAGGAAAGCGATTGGGTGGTAAATGTCTTCTGTAAGCATCGATAATTGCATTTTGCAATTTGGGATAGCGGATCATTCTTCGGTTTACATATAGCCAAATCGAATAACGATTTGCCCTATTATGATTTGGTAAGGTGTATACTCCCTCAATATTAAAATCATAATTTTCATCTTTGAAATAGAAACTATCTTTAGATACTAAGGATCCATAGACTCGATAATAAACATCATTTAAGTTCCCATCACCCATAGATTGAAATGTTAGTTTATCACCATTATACAAAGTGAAAGATACATCAGGATTTCCTAATGCAAATTTTTGAATAATATCTAGAATAATGGCTGTTTCATAGTTAAGATTTTTTATGTGTTTGAGACGAGCGGGAACTTGGTTAAATAAATTACTTACTCTGACTGTTGTTCCTTTATTGCGTGCAAAAGGACCATGTTCAAGTTCTTTACCATTATCAATAATAATCTTACTACTCTCACTTTGATCGTTACTAATGACTTCAACATGACTAACAGAAGCAATCGAAGGTAATGCTTCTCCTCTAAATCCAAATGTATGAATTTGATTAAGGTCTAACTCTTCCTTGATTTTACTCGTTGAGTGTCTGTTGAAGGCATTTTTTAAATCAACAAATGACATACCTTCACCATTATCACTAACTTCAAGGTAGCTCATTCCACCCTCTTCAAACCTTATCTCAATTCGATCTGCCTTAGCATCTAATGAGTTTTCAACAAGTTCTTTAATAATTCCAGCAGGTCTTTCTACAACTTCACCTGCAGCAATCATATTTGTTAAATGGGAATCTAATGTTCTTATTTTAGTCATTTTCTGATTCCTCCAGTACATCTTTAAGTTTACCAATTAATCCTAAAGCATCCATTGGTGTTATATTGTTGGGATCAATTTGATTTAATATATTCTTGAATGTTTGATATTCCGGTGGTTCTACCTCTAAAGTCACTAATTTACTTCCAATGCTTGGTTTTTCTTTTCTTATTTCTAACATCTTTAAATTTTCTTCTGCTCTTTGAATAACAGTATTAGGAAGATGTGCTAATTTAGCAACGTTAATACCATAAGATTTGGTTGCTCTACCATCTTCTACCTTATATAAGAAAGTTACTTTTTTGTCTTCTTCATGAACTTTAACATTAATATTGTAGATTTCATCATACATATCTTCTAAGCTAACTAATTCATGATAATGCGTTGAGAAAATTGTACGACAAGCAATATTTTCATTTATATATTCTATAATTGCTTGTGCCAAAGCCATGCCATCATAAGTCGAGGTTCCACGTCCTATTTCATCAAAAAGAATGAGTGATTGCGATGTTGCTCTCGATAAGGCAGTCTGTGATTCTAGCATTTCAACCATAAAAGTAGATTGTCCCATTAGAATATCGTCACTTGCCCCCATACGGGTAAAGATTTGGTCAACAACACCTATTTCGGCATAATCACAAGGTATATAAGATCCTACTTGAGCTAAAATAGTATTAACCGCAAGCATTCTCATATAAGTACTTTTTCCTCCCATATTAGGTCCTGTCAAAATTAAGGTTCTTCGTGATTTGTTCATTTCTACCGAACTGGCAATATATTGATGATCTTTTAAACTAGACTCTAATACTGGGTGACGACCATTTTCTATATTTAATACCGCATCCTCAACAATATTTGGTTTAGTATAACCGGGTTGTTTTGAGAACTGTGATAAAGAAACAAGAACATCTAAATAAGCAATAGCGTGACCCAATTCATGTATGTCTTTAGCATAATCGACTACATAATCTGTATATTTTTTAAATAGTTCAAGTTCCAGAACTTGAATTCTATCTTTAGCCTGACTTATTTTAACTTCGTATTCCTGTAAGTCTTCACTAATGTAACGTTCTGAATTAGTAAGTGTTTGCTTACGGATATAATTAAATTCATCTTTAACATTTTCAATTTGGCCCTTACTGATTTCGATATAATAACCAAATGCACGTGTATAACCCACTTTTAAATTTTTAATGCCTGTCTTTTCTCGTTCTTCTTGTTCGTAATTTAATAACCATGTTTTACCATCTTCAGAAATAGTTGTCAGTTCATCTAATTCTTCTGATACACCTTTATTGAAGGTTCTTCCGTCCTTAAAACTAACAGGAGCATCTTCTCTAAAAGCATTTTCCAATGCATTTTTAACTTCATCCAATGGATCAATATTAGTTATAAATGCGTATTCTGGTGACTGTGATAATATTTCCATTAATTCCTTATATACAATTAAAGTGTTTTTTAGTCTGACAAAATCTTGTGGATTATGCTTATCAGTTGTTATTCTTGCTACAATGCGATGAATATCATATGTTTTTTTCAACTGTTCTTCTACATTCTCCATTAATATAAAATCTGACATCAATACTTCCATCTGCTTATGTCTTTTATTGATTTCACTAATACTAAATAAAGGTCTCATCAAAGTCTCTTTTAAAAGTCTAGAGCCCATACTTGTTTTAGTTTTATCCATAAAATTATAGACGGATAGATCCTTGTTTTTTTGATGATCAATTAATTCTAAATTTGTCATTGAAGTATAATCCATACGACAATAAGATTCATCGTTTAAAACTTGAACTTCTCCTAAATGTTTAAGGCTTGATTTTTGAGTTGCATTTAAGTACGCAATTAATCTTGAATAAGCTTCTTCTATATTCTTATCTTCATGTTTGCTTTGTGAATCTTTTCCGTCAAATCTAGAAATATAAATTTTTGTTTTCTCTTCTATCTCTGAACTTAGAATTTCATCAAATTCATTTGGAATTACAATTTCTTTAACTTGAAATTGTTGAAGGTTTTTGATTATTTCAGCAGTATCATTCATAATTCGAATTGCCTTTATATTACCACTCATTACATCACAGGTAACTATCGTTGCGTAGATTAAGTCAATACTTAAAGAAGCAATTTCTCTTGTTTCGTTATCATCCATTTCAAAATAAGTTCCTGGTGTTACAATTTCGACAACTTCTCGTTTTACAATTCCTTTAACTTCTTTTGGATCTTCAACCTGTTCTACAATCGCAACTTTATAACCATTTGCAACAAGTTTTTGTATGTATGATTTTGCCGCATGATGTGGAACTCCACACATAGGTGCTTTGACATCATTTCCCGCTGATCGTGCTGTCAGAACTAAATCTAAGACTCTTGATGCTATCTCAGCATCTTCAAAGAATAGTTCATAAAAGTCCCCTAAGCGGAAAAACACCAAAGCGTCTTTGGTGTCTTTTTTTATATCGTAAAACTGTTTCATCATTGGTGTTAAATTACTCATACTAATTCTTCAACCTGCTCTTCTTTTATTATTTCTTTAAGCTTTTGATTGATTTCTTTTTGATAAATATAGGATGATGATCCTATTGATAGGACAAAGCCTTGCTTAGTTTCAATAATTCTTGTTACTCCCTGTTGATGCATACCTGCAACATTTAATTTATCTCTATCTGTCAATTGAACGTGAACTCGAGTTGGTGTACTACTTATATAAGCTATATTTTCTAAGCCACCCAGACGTTCAATAAAATCATTGATTTTATCTTCTTTACTTCCGATGTTTAAAACATCAAGAGCTAACTTACTATAATAAAGACGTGTCATCAATAGATAGGAAATAAATATAAATACACCTAATAAGATTAAGATTAGAACCTTATTCATTAATGCTGGTTTTCTTAACAAAGAAATCATATCAATTAAATTACCAGGATTGGCTGTAATTAGATTTCCAGTAAATGAAAATCCTAAATAGATTGATAAACCACTCAAAACCGCAAAGACAAGACTAGTCATAAATATATGGAATACATAAATCATTGGACTAGTAACAAGCATCAATAGTTCAACTGGTAGTAAGACGCCTGATAACATTGAGACTATCAATGATAAAGACAAAATAAATACGTTTCGTTTTAAATATTGCTTGTTTGTGAAGGTTGAGTAGATTCCTAAAAGATAAGCTGGAACTGCAAATATGTTAAGGATATAATATGCTGAAGTAAATCTACCAGCATCACTTGTTCCAATAACATTAACACTTTCATTAAGTTGGGCTGTCCATATAGCAACATCACCATTGAAAGTTTGACCAGATAAATCGACCCATGTTCCACCTAAAGGACCAAACCAAATTTCTTGATGGAGTATAGAATCAAGATTAAATAATGACATGATTCTTTCAAAACCACCATATGCAAACATAGTCATTGGATTATTTACATCCGTTGCTATAAAAGTTAAAACTTTATATATTGATTGAATAACAATTGGCCATAAGTAACTAAATGCAAAAGCTAATACTGCTGATCCTAACATTGAATAAATAAGACGGACTGTGTCTCTATCTACATAAGATACCAAACTGAATAATTTTGAATCTCTTGTTGACTGATAAATGTATGTAACAATTAAATAAATACCTAAGAGGCCAAAAATTCCTGTATTAAATATACCGGTTTTATCTCCTAAAAGTAAAATTTCACCAACACTTTCATACACTGCTTTTTCGAAGGTTGCTGGTGTTAAAATAGTTAGAACGATAACAAAGATTACATATGAAATTATTCCTGTTACAACAATATTTTGTTCTTCATTTCTATGAGCTAACAACTTTATAAATATATAAAATGGAAAGTATGATAAAATAGTACCACCACAGTACAGAAGTATTTGTGATATTGTAAAGATGATTGTATTTTCTACATTAATAAATGTACTTATATATGGATTAACGAACAAAGATCCAATCGCGATTAAAAAACTGCTAAAAAATAAAACTTTTATAGGGAACTGTAATTGTTCATAATATGATTGTAGTCGATTCATATTGACACCTCTCACTTTTCTTATATATTATACACTATTCAATCACTTCACAAAAGGAGGCACCATGCAAAAATTTATTAACGAATCCAAACGACACTTTACTTTGGATTATACCTTAGTAACAATTTTACTCTTATTAGCCATTTCAAGTGTAGTCTCAATCTACATGGCTGGACCATTAATCAACGCGGCCGACTCATACAAACTTGTTGTTCGACAGATTGTCTGGTTTATAATTGGGATTGGCGTTGTATTTGTGCTCTTAAAAATAGGTAGTGATCGTTTATTTTCTGCGTCATATCTAGCATACTGGGTACTAATGGGTTTTCTACTTTTACTTGTATTAGCTCGATTTAGAATCATTAATACTAAACTAATACCCCCAATAAATGGCTCGTATGCTTGGTTTCAATTTCCTTTTATAGGTTCATTTCAACCTAGTGAATTCATGAAAATTGTATTAGTAATAATATCAGCTGATATTATTGATAAACATAATCGAGAAAAAACAGACTTTTCTTTTGAATCTGATTTCAATTTAGCAATGAAAATGGCACGCTATGTTGTGCCTGCTCTTATTCTTAATATTTTACAACCAGACAGTGGTATCCCTATCATTATATTAATAAGTCTTGGAATAATGTTTTTCTTATCTGGAGTTAGACGCGAATGGTTCATTATAATTATGTCTTTAGCTCTATTTTTATTCTTTGGTATTATTTATCTTTATTACTTTCAAAATGAATTCTTATATCAATTGATGGGTGGTGGATATAGGTTAGAGCGTTTCTATGGATGGCTAGACTTTGAAAAATATCCTGACGCTCAAGGTTATCAACTCTATCAATCTTTACTATCAGTTGGAACAGCTGGTTTAACAGGCCATCCTTTAAGAACTGTAGTTAGTTTAATTCCTGAAGCCCAAACAGACTTTATATTTGCTGTCATCTCTCAAAACTTTGGTTTTCTTGGAGCTTCCTTTATTATCATATTATCCTTTGCACTAGATATTAAACTTGTTCTAATTACATTACATAGCAACTTGAATAAAGAACGCTACATGATGATGGGTATTGTTGGAATGTTAATGTTTCAACATTTCCAAAATATAGGTATGATTTTAGGACTCTTACCAATTACTGGTATTACACTCCCCTTTGTTTCCTACGGAGGTTCATCACTTGTTTCTTATATGATTCCAATTTCGGTTGCATTGTTTATGTCAAGTGAAACAGAAAATGCTCATCGTCACTAATAATTAAAAAAGCGCATTTAGTCTTTCTAAATGTGTTTTTTTATTGAAATGGGCAAATTTCATGGTCTTAGAAAATGAAGAAATCTTTACTTCATGATAACCATCAAGATGAATATGTAAATGATCATAGCATAAAAGTGCATGGTCAAATTCATCATGCTTAAATGTTATTTCTGTATCAGGTTCTAAGATTAAAGGAGATCCTAGACTGCGTGCGTGTCTATGATGAATTCCTGATATCTCTGTCATTTGTAATAAATCTAAACCAGGGAAAATCACTGCCCCTGCAATTGATCTATTATATGCCGTTGATCCATATTGACCACTCACACACATACCATTTCCCCTAAATGTTTCAAAATATGATCCATTAATAAATACATCCATTTCCTGAGTTTTAACAATATTCTCTACTCTTATTTCATTCAATGCATGAATCGTTTTTGTTTTAGTATCATTAGTACATAGTGCTTTTAATATTCTTTTTTCTTCTATTTCCGGACTTTTTGTACATACATCTGTAATAAACTTATCAAGTTCATCAGATGTATAATCAGTAGAAAATCCTAAAGTACCTGTATGAACACCGGTAAAATATACACTATCCAAGTGATCAATCCATTCATGCATTGCATGGAGTAAGGTTCCATCTCCACCTACATAAATAATTAACTCTGGGTTTTTATCTTCATATTCCATACCGTTAGCTTGAAGTCTATCTTTTATTTGTTTACAAACATCTTGTGAATGCTTGTCTCCTCTATGAATAAGGGTGAACTTTTTCATTTCTCCACTTCCTTTTCTCTAATATATATTGTACCATAGTTATATGAAAGCACATTTAGAAATTGAATTTAAAACCATGTTAAGTGAAGCAAAATATTTTGAACTTCTTCAAGATCAGGACTTCCCTGAAGGAGTCATACAAATAAACTCTTACTTTGATACCCAAAATAATTTTTTCTTTAGTAATAAATCAATGTTGAGAATTAGAACAGTTCAAAATAGCTTTATATTCACATTAAAAACACCGCAAGATGTCGGTGTTTTAGAACATGAATTTATTTTAAATACATTCAACATTAATGACAAACAAATCCAACAATTATTAGATCGTTATGATATCAAGACTAGTGATTTACAGATAATAGCTCAAAGTAAAACCATTAGATCAGAAATTTCTGATCAATATGGAACATGGTGCCTTGATGCTAATGAATTTGATTGGGGAAAAGATTATGAGCTCGAATATGAATTACATGAAAATGTAATTCTCAGTGAAGCAAAAGCTCACTATTTAAAGACTATCGAAAACATGAATATAGAATTCAAAAAAGCTTATCCTAAGTATATAAGAGCTTTAAACCTAAATTCTTAAACTCTTCTTCATAAGGACGAGCATTTTCTTTAACAACTAAAGTAAACTGAGTATCTTTTTTTATCTCAGTTTTTATTTTGTATACTATTCCTAAAATAACATAGAATTGGTTTTTAGCTGAAGAGACTGGGATGAAAATTTCAACATTTTCATCCTTCACTAAATAAGCAATATTTCCAACTTTACTGAAAGCACTATATTGATTAATTAGTCTACTTTGTTCTTGAGTCCATTCGATATTAATATCCGCTAGAGTACTTCTTAATTTACTGATTTCAATATCGTCAAGAATATTATCATTAGTAAGATTTTCATTAAATAATTTAAACCATGTATCAATGCCAAGCATACTAGCTCTTGATAATAGTTCTCGAGTAACTGAAGATTCTAAATATAAAAATGATTCTAAATTAATATTGATTGGATTAGTAAATTCCCCTAAATATATGGCTTGATTGAAATAAATAACATTTGAGAGCTCGATTGATTGAATTTTATCTGGAAGGGATTCACTCTTAGACATTTCTAAAATAGCGTTTTCAAACTTATCATAGGTTTCATAACCATTTTCGTTTTTATATTGCTGCCATGTTCGTTTAACGCTCATCTCTCTAAGTTGTTTAAACACACCATAACCAACAATTCCTTTTTCTCGTGAGAGTGGATGTCTTTTATTGCCATCAATAAAGAAAAGAAAATCTCCCGGTTCAAAATTTTCAAAATTTCTTATACCTACACGCCAAAAATTAATGTTTCTACTACCTTTTGATCTATGGTATGCTAGCATTTTTTCATCTGCTAAATATGCAATTGAGCTCATTTTATCTCTCCTACTCCATTTTATTTCTACCTTCAAAAGCCTTCATTAATGTCATTTCATCGGCATAATCTAAATGACCACCTATTGGTAATCCAAAAGCTAATCTACTTACTTTTGTTTTTTCACTTAATTTTTTTGATAAGTATAACGAGGTAATTTCTCCTTCAACCGTTGCATTTAAGGCAAGAATTATTTCCTTTGTCTCATTGTTTATGCGATTATCTAATGATTTTATATGTAAATCTTCAGGTAATGTACCTTTTTTTGTCGATATTAGTCCTCCAAGGACATGATAGAGTCCGTTGTACTCACCCATTCTCTCTATTGAGAAGGCTTCTTTAGCTGAAGCAACAACACAAATGGTCGATTGGTCACGTTCTTTATCCTGACATACATCACAAATTGTCATATCAGTTAGATTATGACATATCTCACACTCTTTAATGTTTTCTTTAGCATTTACTAGATTTTCTGATAAATCCTTGATCCGTTGATCATCCTGTTCGAGAATATGCATTGCATATCTTTCAGCAGTTTTTTGACCTACTCCTGGTAGAACTCTAAATGATTCAATCAATTTTTCTAACGTCTTTGGATACATTCTTTACTCCTTCACTTCTAATTTTTCACCAAATAAAGTTTTTGCTTTCTCAAGACGAGGATCTATACTAATCTCATTTTCCTCTTCAAGTGCAAAATGTATTTCATCTAATTTATTTGGGAGTTGATTTTCTTTACTTAATCTAACAAATTCTCCAATTCCTTCTTTAAATTTACTTTTCGTTGTCGCAAATACTTTTCTGCGAATTTGAGTTAATTCTTCAAGTAATTTAATTATTTCCAGATTATTTTGCTTAACCATAGCTTCTCTTGCTGCAGTTTCATTTGGGAATGCATAAACTATAAAGTGAGGACTACTCAAAACTAATTCTGCATTTTCTAAAAGTCTCACACTTTTAGCCCATGTTAAATCATGCTTGTAAGTTTGCATAAATTCTAGTTTTTCTTCATCTTTGAATCTTTGTTCTTTATCTGCACTTACCATCAATGATATAATCATTTCTTGATTAATTAGTTCTTGTGATTCCTCTTCTAAATGTTCTTTTTTAATTTCTACTGTCTTTTTATCAGGTTTATCATCTAGTTTAAATCGTTTTGTTTCACGTGAAACAGTTGAATTTTCTATATCTTCTGTATTGAAATCACTGTTAATATCCTCATATCCAGCAATATTTTCTTCTTCCAATACTTTTTTCTCTTTATAAATCTTATTATCATGATTCTTTCTATTTACTTGTTTTAAGATATTAATGATTGAAAGTTCAAAATAGATTGCTTGTTTATGACTAAATTTCATTTTATCTGAATAATCAAGGAATATTTTTAAGATTTTAAATAAATCTTTTTCTGAGAAGTTTTCGCTCAAGTATTGTGTGAACGAGAGATGTTCATAAGCAACTAATTTTACATTTTTTGTTTCTTTGTAGATTACACTGTCTTTAAGCGCTAAAATAAAATCACTCATCAATTGTTCTGTGCTTTGACTTCTATTTAATAAGTCATTCGTTTTGTTTAAACTTTTTTCTATATTGTTATTTTTGATATTTTCCATTAGTTCAATCTTATCTTCGTTGGAAACAATACCTGCAACCTCATAAACATCGCTTATTAATACTTTGTTATCTGAATAAACAATTGCTTGCTCTAAGATTGTTAGAGCATTTCTTAATCCCCCTCCAGATAGACGAGCAATTACATGACCTAAGCCCTCTTCATGATCAAGTTCTTCCTCTTTTAGAATATGATTTAGCCTTTGAGCAATAAGATCATCGCTAATGCGTTTGAAATCAAATCTTTGACATCTTGAAACAATAGTTGGAATAACTTTATGAACTTCTGTTGTAGCTAATACAAAAATAACATGTGAAGGTGGTTCCTCCAAGGTCTTTAAAAGAGCATTAAAAGCCCCTTGTGAGAGCATATGAACCTCATCAATAATATAAACCTTATATTTCCCCATTATCGGAGTATATTTTACTCTTGATATTAAGTTTCTAATTTCATCAACACCATTATTACTTGCTGCATCTATCTCAACGATATCAGGATGGTTCCCCTGCTGTTGTTCTAAGCAGTTTTCACAATGATTGCATACATCTTCTTCCATGTTTGTACAATTAACTGCTTGTGCTAGTAATTTTGCCATCGAAGTTTTACCGGTTCCTCTAGGACCACAAAAGAGATAAGCATGGCCTATCTTATCCTTCTTTATTGCATTTTTTATTATTTTAACTACGGCTTCTTGACCAACCATATTTGAAAAATCTGTTGGTCTGTATTTTCTATATAAAGATTGATACGACATTTTATCACCTATCCTTATTATATCACGTGTCATTGTCATTGTATTAACATATCCTTTACACTATAATTAATAAGTAGGTGATAAATATGGAAAATAATAAGAAAAAAAGAAGTTTTTTAGGAATAGTAGGAACTATCATGATAATTGTTGGTCTTGGCTTTATTGCTTGGGATTTTGGAACAACCTACATTCAAAGAAAATCAATTGAAAAAGAAATGCAAGACTTCTTCAATGCTCCTTTATTAACTGATGATGATTCTGTTCCTAAAGAAGCAAGTGATAAAGATTTATGGGGTATGATTCAAATTGATAAGTTGGATATCAACTTTCCTATCATTAAATCTGATGATTGGTCTTATTTAAATCGTTATCTAGTTGCTTGGGAACAATCTACTAATCCTCCAGAAAAAGGGAACTTTTCAATTGCTGGACATAACGGACGTTGTGCCAGTTGTGTGTTTAGAAATTTTGATAAATTAGAAAAAAAGGATACCATTCGTCTTGTAGATAAAGAGAATATATATACATATGAAATTTATGATATATTTAAAGTGTTCTACACAGATACTTCAGTTTTAAATGAAACTAAGGATAAAACTACTGTTACCCTAGTTACTTGTACTGAACAGACAACCTATGACGAATACCGAACAATTGTAAAAGGTGAATTAATTAAAACAGAACCTAAAGAATAAAATACCAGCTAGTCCTTAGCTGGTATTTTTTTTAACATCCTTATATGTTCTATATTTGCATCTAAAAATATTTCACCATACGGTATATATCCATTGTTTTTGTAAAATTCTTTAGCATTTACTTGAGCAGAAAGTGATAAAGTTTGATAACCTGTATTGAATGCTTGTTTTTCAGCATAATCTAGTAATCTAGATCCTATATTCTTTCCTCTATACTCCTTTAATATCGCATACAATCGCCCCTTAGGTTTTAAACATAAGC
>CAZRNT010000003.1:0-27830 GCA_964601525.1 uncultured Erysipelothrix sp. | reverse complement strand
AACACCGTGCATGGTCCGATCATATACAATTTCTTATTGGTTTCCTTAGCATTAGGAACACACCTATGTCCCTCTTGAAAAGTAAAATATTGATTTTTATCGTTATCTTCGAATCGAATGACTCCATTGGAAAGAAGTATCAATTCTGCTTTTTCTAGCATGGGAAGAGAGTTAGGTCGTAACATTATGAGAGGTGTTATGGGAACGCTTACGGGAAAAAAATAATCTCGTATAGACTAAGTCATATAATGTTGGTATAATAGAAAATATCAAGGAGGTAATTATGAGAAAAATAGTATTATTATGTTCGGCTGGTATGTCGACAAGTTTATTAGTTACAAAAATGCGTGAAGCAGCAGAAGCACAAAACTACGAAGCTGATATTGAAGCATTTTCAGTAAGTGAAGCAAGCAGAGAAGGTGCTGATGCAGATATCATCTTATTAGGACCACAAGTTCGTTTCAACTTAAGTGCAGTTCAAAAACAATTGCCAGGTAAACCTGTTGAAGTCATCGATATGCGTGCATACGGTATGATGGATGGAGCAGCAGTTGTAAAACAAGTTAAAGAAGTATTAGGAGATTAAATGTTAGCTAGTCTAACATTTTTTCTTGTTTAGGAGGATTAAATGAACATTTCAATCGTATATTGGACGGGTACTGGAAATACCCAAATGATGGCTGAAGCTATAGTAGATTCTCTTGAGGAATTAGGCTTTGACCCTAAATTTGATTTTGTGAATGATGCAGATCTTTTAGATATTGAAGAAGCGGATATGATTTTCTTTGGTTCCCCTGCTATGACTGGAGAAGATATAGAAGAGATGGAATTCAGACCGTTCTTTGAAGATGCGAAAAAGTATCTTAAAGATAAAAAAGTAGTCTTGTTTGGTTCTTATGACTGGGGTGGTGGTCAGTGGATCGAAACATGGGCTGAAGAAGTTGAGGCTGAGGGAGCTAAAGTTATTTCTAAAATCAAAGTGCAATGGAACCCAGAAGATGAACAAATTGAAGCTATAAAGAAAGAAGTTACAGAACTTGTTTCTTAATGTAAATTTACATACAAATGTAATTACTTTCAGGAAGCAGTGAAAAAATGTTGACATCTTACATTATTGAGGTATAATACTTACATAGATGGCCATCACATCTATACTATAATAGAACGAAATATCATTTTCATAATCTCTATTTCCTCATAGAAAACATATATCACTATATTTCCTTCCTGAATGAAGAGATATTTCTATCAAAGAAACGTATCCCAAGTACGTTTCTTTTTTTTTCTATCTAGGGTATAATTATTCATGGAAGAGGTGTTGTATGAGAGTCATGTATCCTGGATCTTTTGATCCTATAACTATTGGTCATATTGATTTAATTGAAAGGTGTTCTGTAAAGTTTGAAGAAGTGGTTGTTGCTATTATGATTAATGATAGTAAAACCGGAACTTTTACAATGGAAGAAAGACTTTCTATGGCACAGCGTTCTGTTGAGCATTTAGAAAATGTTGAAGTAGTTATTGGTAATGGATTAACTGTGGATTTTGCGAGGGAAATGAATTGTAGTATTTTGGTTCGTGGAATTCGAGCGGTTATGGATTATGAAAATGAACTTCAACAGGCAACCTCTAATCGTGTTTTAAATCCAGAAATTGAGACATTGTTTTTAGTTGCATCACCTAAGTTTTCATATATTTCTTCATCTGTGGCTCGAGAGCTTGCAAGTTATAATGCTGACTTATCTGCTTTTGTTCCTGAATATGTCGCAGAGGCATTATATGAAAGAATGCTAAACAAATAAATATTTGTTTTTTGCATGCGGCTGTAGCTCAGTAGGATAGAGCAATTGCCTCCTAAGCAATAGGTCGAAGGTTCGATTCCTTTCAGTCGCGCCATATTGTCTATAAAACCAAGGGCTGTAAAGTCCTTTTTATTTTCTCTGTTTTATTTATTATTTATTTCTGACATTTCACAAAGTAACAATTATGTGTTAAATAGTGTCTTTTATTGCACTTTAAACATCTTTATCACACAAAATTAACATTATTTTTGCTGAAATCGTTTACAAGTGAAAAATCTTGTGGTATATTAATAATGTACTTGTGGTATATACCAGTTGAAACGGATTGTTATATGCTGCAACACACCATATAAGATCTAATATGATCTAGAAGGAGAGGAAAATATGGAAAAACTTACGAATTGGATGGAAGAACATTTCGTACCAGTTGCAATGAAAATTGGTTCTCAGAAACATTTAATTGCAATTAGAGATGCATTCATTAGTATTATGCCTATCACAATGGCTGGAGCAATCTCTGTATTACTAAATGCTTTAGTAAGAGATTTACCGGGTCGTTTCGGTGGGGAAGCAATTACAGAAGCTTTCTCTTGGCTCATTGCTATTAACGGAAACATTTGGTGGGGAACATTAGCAATGCTTGCTCTTGTATTCTCATTTGCTATTGGTTATCAATTAGCGAAAGCTTATGATGTTAGCCCATTAGCAGGGGGATTAGTTTCACTATCAGCATTCATTATTGTTACACCACAAATGGCAGTATTTACACCTGAAGGATTTGAGGAGGCTGTTGCAGGATGGGGATTCCTTAACTGGGCTTACCTTGATGCAAGGGGATTATTTACAGCAATGATTATTGGATTTGTTTCCACAATCACATTCTCAAAATTAATGCTTAAAAATATTACAATTAAGTTACCTGATGAAGTGCCTCCAGCAGTATCGAGAGCATTCGCATCAATTATTCCAGGTACACTTGCATTATACTTAGTAGGTGCATTATCCTACATTTCAACGACATACTTAGGAGATAGCATTGGAGATTTAATTCTTAAATACGTACAGATGCCATTCTTGAGTGTCTCACAAAGTTTAGGTTCAGTAATTCTATTGACAGTTGCTGTTTCAGTATTCTGGTTCTTTGGATTGCATGGTCCAAACGTATTGGCTCCAGCATTAGATGGTGTCTACAAAATTGCATTGACAGAAAACACAAATGCTTATAACGCAACAAGTTCAGTAAAGAATTTACCACATATTTGGACACGTGGATCATTTGATGCATTTATTTGGATGGGTGGTTCAGGTACAACAATCGCATTGATTATTGCTATCCTAATCTTCTCCAAACGTGCAGAAGATAGAGCGGTTGCTAAATTGAGTGCCCCAATGGGTATCTTCAACATCAACGAACCAGTAATCTTTGGATTACCAATCGTTCTTAACCCTATCTATCTAATTCCTTGGATCTTTGTTCCAGCAATCCTAGCAATTATTGCTTATACAGTAACTAAGGCTGGACTTGTTCCTCCAGTATTCTTGGAAGTTCCATGGGTAATGCCACCAGTTATTTATGCTTGGATGGCGACAGGATTCTCATTCTCAGCTGCACTGCTTGCACTGTTTAACTTAGCTGTGGCAGTAGTGTTATGGGGTATCTTCGTAATTGTTGCAAATAAGGTTGAATATAAAGAAAACTAATTTTGCTTCAAATAGATAAGAGAGGAGCTTCCTCTCTTATTTTTATGATATAATGAATGAGAGGTATTAGATATGAAAGAATGGGCTTTATTTTTACTAAGCGTTGGGGGGATTTTTGTAATGATATCTTCAACCATGACTCAGAGTTTTGATTTATTAGTTCTTGGTCTAGTGTTGATTGTCATTGCCGCTTATCTATTGTTCAGACGAAAGAAGGGTTAGTATGGAAGTAAGTAGAGAATACATTGGGAAAAAAGAAGATTGTTTTGCTATAATATTAGAAGCATTGATTCATGATATTGAACAAGAAACAGAAGAATCTATTGAAATTGATGAAATTAACGAAGGCTTTTCTTACAAAAAGAAGTTAGAAAATAGATTTGGAAATGAAGGATATGTTCAAGTAACGATTGCGAAATTGGATGTACCAAATTACTACGAAGCTCATTTTCTTAGTAACCATGGTTTGAATATTCTTTCGTATGAATTAACAGATATAGATGAAAAGTCATTCAATCTTATCTATAAAGAAAACTTTGAAGGTAATAAAAAAACACACAATTTGAATTTTAAATTAATGCAGCTTTTATACAAACGTTCAAGTACAAAAAGAATTAATCTAATGCTTGATCATCTAGAAACTTTACTAAACAATTGATTAGAAAGGGGTGTTTGATTTGAGCATTCCAATATACCAAAGAATTAAAAATGATATCATTGCTGAAATCAAAGACAAACCCGCTAATTCGCCTTTGTTAAGTGAAAGAGATTTAGCTGTTCAACATGGAGCAAGTCGTATGACTGTCCGTAGAGCTGTTAATGAGCTAGTTGAAGAAGGTTATTTATATAGAGACGCCAATAAAGGCACTTTTGTAGCTGATAAAAAACTTATTAGAAAAAATACTCTTACTTCTGTAGAAGAAAGAGATATAGATTACAAAATTCTCTATTTTGACTTAAAAGCTTCATCTGGTAAAGAAATTCAGGAAATTTTAGATATTGGTCCAAGTGATCAGATTGTAAGGTTAATACGTATCATGCTTGATGGAGACAAACCTATTGCGGTAGAAGAAATCTATGCTTGTCGTCATCGATTAACAGATAAAGAACTTGATGATCTTCGAGATTGGAAAAAATTAAATAAACTAATTGAAGAACATACAACTAATTATCGTTTCAATCCAATCATTGTACCGGTTAAATATGCAAAAATTTTAGAAGTTCCGATAAATTCGCCAATGATCATGACGGAGAGTGTTATTACTAGTAAATTAGGTAAAATAATATTTTTTATTAAGACATTTAATAATCCGGAAGAGCGAGTCATCGAAATTACATCATAAAACCACTTCGGTGGTTTTTTTTATATTGTTTTAGATACTGATAATCAATACGTATTGCTTGTTAAAAAGGCTGTTTTAATAATAATAATTTAAGTTTAAAATTGAATACTTAATGCTTATAATGTTTGAGAGTAGGAGGATTATTATTAAAACTATATACATATTATTATCTTTTGTTTTCTTGTTGTGTGCACTAATTGGGGTGTTTCTTCCAGTATGGCCAACAACACCTTTTTTATTGTTATCTTCAATTCTAGCTGCAAAAGGGTCGGCTCGATTCCATTCATTTATTATTAATACAAAGCTATATAAAAAACATTTGGAGGATTTTGTGGAACACCGTTCAATGTCTTTAGCTAGTAAAGTTAAGATATTGACCTTAGCAACGATTCTATTGATGTTTGGTTTTTGTTTTTCAAAAGTTTTGTGGGCACGAATTTTAATATTAATACTCATAATAGCTAAATATTATTACTTTATCTTTATGATCAAAACAGAGAACAAGGAAAAATTAATTTATGATTAAGAAAAACCTTTTAGAACTTGTTCCCCAAAGTAAATGGGCCATTATCAAAAGTGCCATTATTAAAATTATTGCATTGTTAATGAGTATATTAATCATTTTTTCTTTTGTTAATATAATTATGGAAGCGAAAATGAATTATATAATTCTTCTTTTTATTTTATTAAAAGTCTTTTTAACATATCTTGATGTAATGCAAAGTCAATTGATATCTAGCTATGTGAAAAAAGAATTAAGACAAATTATAACAAATAAAATATTTTCCTTGTCTGCATCAGATCTTCAAAGCATACCTAGGGCACATATAAGTCAAGTTAGTACTGAGGGTATAGAACATTTAGATTCATATTACTCTTTGTACTTGCCTCAATTCATATACAGTATGCTTGCGCCTGTTATTTTATTTCTTGTTTTAAGCAAGTATAGTTTAAAAATTTCATTTGTATTATTTATAGCTGTGCCAATGATTCCGATATCTATTGTTTTGGTGCAAAAAATAGCCAAAAGGATATTATCTAAATATTGGGATACCTATACAAATCTAGGGGATAGTTTCTTAGAGAATGTTCAAGGATTAAGCAGTCTCAAAATATTTTCGGCTGATGAATTTAAAGCGGAAGAAATGAAAAAAGAATCAGAGATTTTTAGAAAAACCACAATGAAGGTTTTGATTATGCAATTGAACTCGATTTCTATTATGGATCTTGTTGCTTATGGGGGAACAATGATTGCTTTAGTATTAACGACTCAGGACTTTTATCATGGGCAGTTAGATTTGAAAGCAGCTCTCTTGTTTGTTCTTCTTGCTTCAGAATTCTTTTTGCCGATGCGAAGACTTGGCTCTTATTTTCATATAGCTATGAACGGGATAGCTGCAAGTGATAAAATTGAAGAATTACTATCGTTCAATACTTATACTCCACTTCCCTTAAAAGAAGCTACAAAAGAAGCGACAATTGAATTAAAAAATGTTTCGTTTTCTTATGAACGTTTTCATCTTAGAGATATAAATTTATCGTTACGACCTTATGGATTTATTGGAGTTTTAGGTGAGAGTGGTTCAGGGAAAAGTACATTGGCAAAATTGATTTCAGCTTGGTTTCCTGTTGGAAGTGGGACAGCAACAATTATGCAAGAAGATCTTTATAATAAAGATTTAAGTGATACTCTTTGTTATTTGGGAAGCGAAGCATTCATCATTAATGCAAGTCTAAGAGACAATATTAATCTATCCCAAGCCTATTCAGATCAAGAGATTGAGCGACTACTTAAAAAACTTCAGTTATCACATTTAGATTTAGATTATCAAATCGAAGAAAGAGCAGTGAATCTATCTGGAGGAGAAAGACAGAGAATTGCCTTACTTAGAGCTATTTTACTTGATGCGGATTTCTATATTTTTGATGAGTTTACTTCGAGTTTAGATGCGAAAAGTGAAAAAATAGTAATGGATATTGTGAAAGAGCTTCAATTGAAGGGAAAGTCTATTTTCATGATATCTCATCAAGTACATAATTTGTCGGAAGCTGATGAACTCATAGTTCTTGATCAAGGAGCCATTGTAGAGCGCGGGACACCGTCTGATCTTTATAAGTCAAAAGGTATTTATTATTCTATGCATGAGAAACAAAAAGAATATTTAGATTTTTTAAGTGAGGTAAAAAATAATGAAGAAAATTAAAGAGGTTTTCAAACTTTTATATTTACTTAAAGACATGGTTTTACCGATGCTATTAGCTATTATTCTTGGAACGTTAGGACATATATCGGCATTAATGATACCTTTAATGACAGTTTTACTAATCTTAGGTCCTTACAATAAAGTTTATATGTTTATCTTAATAGGTTCGGGTATTTCCCGTGCAATATTTCGCTACCTAGAACAGCTTATGAACCATTATATTGCTTTTCATATTCTTGCGGATATTCGCAACAGTGTTTTTGAAAAATTAAGAGAATTAGCTCCTGCAAAATTGGAATCTCATAAACAAGGAGATATCATAAGTGCTTTGACAGGTGATATAGAACTTATTGAAGTGTTTTATGCCCATACTATTTCTCCAATTTTTATTGCCTTGTTTTTTGATTTATTTGTATTTATCTTGATGGCAAAAATTAATAAAAATGCTGCTTTAATTACTGTTATTAGTCACATTTTCATCGCTATTTTATTACCTCTATACTTTGGGAATAAGGGTAAAAGTTTAGGATTAAAGTATCGTGATTATGTTGCTGATTTAAATTCCAGTATCTTAGAAAGTATCAGTAACATGATGGGGTTTAGACAGTATTCGGCAGGTGATAAAAGAAATAAAGAAATTTTATCAATGAACGATCAATTAATACATACTCAAATGAAAGTTAAATCATTATATGCTATAAGTTTATCTATAAGTGATTTAATTATTTATGCTTCTTCTTTAATAATCTTGTTCTTAGGTTTTGATTTAGGTATCAAGGTTTTGATTATTTCTTTTGTTTTGCATATAAGTTCTTTTGGTCCATCTTTAGCTCTTTCTAACTTATCTTTGGATTTGAACCAAACCATGGGAAGCATTCATCGCTTGAATCGATTATTTAAAGAAAAACCACTCATAGAAGATGTGGTAAATGGCAAAGATGTTAGTGTTGATAATTTACAAGTAGAAAATCTTAGTTTTTCTTATGGTGAACAAATGATTCTTGAAGATTTAAACTTAGAAATTGAGAAGGGCGAAATCATTGGAATTATGGGGGAAAGTGGTTCAGGTAAATCAAGTCTTGCAAAGTTACTCATGAGATTTAGACAAGCTAGCAAAGGATCAATAAAAGTAAGTTCAATTGATATTGAAGAAATTGATAGTGCTAATTTAAAACAAGTTCAAGCTTATATGACTCAAGACAGTCATTTGTTTAAAGGTAGTATAAAGGATAATATAACGATGTTTAGCGAAGAAATTGATAAATTACAAGTTATTGAGGCTGCAAAAAAAGCATCAATTCATGACTTTATCGTTTCTTTAGAGCATGGTTATGACACATTGATTGCTGAACTTGCAAGTAATGTATCATCTGGAGAGAAGCAAAGAATTGCCCTAGCACGCTTATTCTATTTCGATCGCCCAATTTTAGTTTTGGATGAACCAAGTAGTAATTTAGATAGCCTTTCAGAAGCGATTATTTTAAAGTCACTATACGAAAATAGAAAAGATAAAATTATCATTCTTATTTCTCATCGTGAATCAACAATGAGAATTGCTGATAGAATTTATCATATGCAAAACGGTAAGTTAATAAGATTGCAAGAATAGACTTGCTGATGTATAATTGATGAAGGGAAAATAATTGTAGTAAATGTACGGCGTATGCTTATACATAATTTTTAGTCTTGTTTTTTTGAAGCTAATAATTATGTTTGCATATGCTTTTTATATCTAATAGAATCGAGGGTATTATGAAGAAAATTATGTCGCATTTGAAACCGTTCATTTCGGTTTTGATTTTGGCAATTATTTTACTTTTTGTTCAGGCGTTTGCGGATTTACGCTTGCCAAACTACATGTCAAATATTGTGAATGTTGGAATCCAACAAAATGGTATTGAACATGCAAGTCCTGATCAAATAAGTGAAGGTGGTTATGAACTAATTCAGTCATTACTACCTGAAAAACAAGCAAATCAATTTGCAGATGCTTATGTTAGCTTTGAAGATCATTACATTATTAGAGAAAACATAGAGCGTGAAGATATTGACCGTTTAGTAGGTGAGGCTGCTTGGACGATGATGAATCTAGCTGAAGAATCTGAGTCTGGAAATATGACTGGAGAAATCGCGGAAGATTTTGACATTAAAAATCTTTACCCAATGAGTCCGGGTTTAGCCATGGTGGATAAAACAGAAGCTTACGAAAAGGCTGCAGCATTAGAAGACAGTCTAAAATTCCAAACTGGGGTTGTGTTTGCGAAAATGTTCTACCAAGATTTAGGTATGAATATTGAAAACATGCAAAACAAATATATTCTAAAAACAGGTGTTAACATGTTAGGTGTGACTCTAGTTGGAATGTTAGCAACGATTTCAGTATCATTTTTAGCTTCAAAAATAGGTGCAGGATTTTCAAGAAGTCTTCGTCAAGAAATCTTTGCGAAGGTTGAAAGTTTTTCTAACGAAGAATTCGATGAGTTTTCTTCCTCGTCATTGGTTGTTCGTACAACTAATGATGTTAATCAAGTCCAACAAGTTATTTTGATGGGAATTAGAATGTTCTTTTATGCACCGATTATGGCTATAGGTGGAATTGTCATGATTCTTCAAAGAGATACTTCCATGGTGTGGATTATCATTGTTGCTGTAGCTGTGTTAAGTATTTTATTGGGAATCATCTTTGTAATCGCGGTTCCTAAATTTAAGATTATGCAAAAATTTGTTGATAGGCTTAACTTAGTTTTTAGAGAAAATTTAAGTGGTGTAATGGTCATCAGAGCATTTGGAAATCGAAAATTTGAAAATGAACGCTTTGATAAGGCCAATACAGACAAGGCGGATTTAACACTCTTTGTGAACCGTTTGATGTCTCTGATGATGCCATTAATGATGTTTTTATTAAATGTTACAATGTTATCTATTATTTGGTTTGGATCACAACAAGTTTCAGATGGACTACTACAAATTGGAGATATGATGGCATTTATGCAATATTCAATGCAAATCATCTTCTCATTCTTAATGATTTCGATGATGTTCATCTTTATTCCAAGAGCCATTGTTTCTGCAAATAGAATTAATGAAGTTCTAAATAAAGAAAATGTAATTTTAGATCCTAAAGAACCAAAAGAATTTATCGCAGAAAAAAGAGGTTTTGTGGAATTTGAAAATGTATCTTTCAAATATGGAGATGCAGAAGAATGTGTCTTACAAGATATAAACTTTGTGGCAAAACCTAAAGAAACTACCGCAATCATTGGTTCAACTGGGAGTGGTAAGTCGACATTGACTTCCTTAATCCCTCGTTTCTTTGATGTAGTAGAGGGTAGTGTAAAGGTTAATGGTCAAGATGTTAGAGATGTGAGCCAACATGATTTAAGAGAACAAATAGCTTATATTCCTCAAAAAGGTGTTCTCTTGTCAGGGACAGCTCATTCAAACTTGGTTTATGGCCGTCCTGATGCAAGTGAAGAAGAAGTTAAAAAAGCATTGGAAATAGCTCAAGCAGACTTTGTTTTTGCTAAAGAAGATGGCTTGGATATGGCGATTGCTCAAGGTGGGACAAACGTTTCTGGTGGACAGAAGCAAAGACTTTCCATTGCAAGAGCAATTGTGAAAGACGCTCCTATCTATATATTTGATGATAGCTTCTCTGCTTTAGACTTCAAAACTGATCAAATGCTTCGTCAAGCTTTACATGATAATTTAGAGGATGCAACATTGATTATTGTAGCTCAAAGAGTTAATACAATTATTGATGCTGATCAAATTTTAGTTCTTGAAGAAGGTAGATTAGTGGGTAAAGGAACTCACGATGAATTACTCAGAACTTGTGAAACATATTATGAAATAGCAAGTTCACAGTTAACAAAGGAGGAACTTGCTTATGAAAGATAATAAAAAAACTCCAAAAGTAAAAGATACTAAAAAAGTATTTAAAGGATTTGCGAGATTATTAAAACCGTATAAGTTTAGATTTATTATTGTTCTTCTGTTTGCTTTAGTCTCAACAGTCTTTTCGATTGTTGGTCCTAAGATTATGGGAGAAGCAACTACAGTTTTATTTGAAGGTTTAGTGGCTAGAGTTCAAGGTTTAGGTGGCGTGGATTTTGAAAAAATTGGCCAAATATTACTTTGGTTACTACTTATTTACGTTGTCTCTTTAATTTTCAGTTATGCTCAAGGATTTATGATGGCTGGGATTTCAAGAAATATTACATATGAATTACGAAAAGACATGCATGCCAAGGTAAATAATTTACCTTTAGAATATTTTGATAAATATAACATTGGTGACATTCTATCGCTTGTAACCAATGATATTGATACAGTTGATGCGAACTTAACGAGTACATTAACTCAATTAATTACTTCGGTAACGACCATTATTGGTATTTTATATATGATGTTTTCAATTAATTGGCAAATGACTTTAGCGGCGCTGCTGATATTACCAATTTCATTTATGCTGGTTGTGCTCATTTTTAAGAAGTCTCAAGGTTTTTTTAAGAATCAACAAAAGTATATTGGAGAACTTAATGGCCATGTTGAAGAAATGTATGGAAGTCATGTGATTGTTAAAGCCTTCAATGGTGAAGAGCAATCTGTTGCTGGTTTTAATGAAGCTAATGACAAACTGTATGATTCAGCGTGGAAAAGTCAATTTTTCTCAGGACTTGTACACCCAATTATGAACTTCATTGGAAATCTTGGATATGTAGTGGTAAGTATTTTAGGTGGCTATTTTGCATCTAAGGGAATTATTAAAGTTGGGGAAATTCAATCCTTTATTCAATATATGAGAAACTTTATGAATCCTATTGCGCAATTAGGAAACCTATCTACAACGTTCCAATCTTCCTTGGCTGCAGCTGAAAGAGTGTTTGAATATCTTGAGTACGATGAAGAGGTAGATGTTAAAGAAAGTATCGTTGATTTAGATACAATTGAAGGAAATGTTACTTTTGATGATGTTAGTTTTGCCTATGAAGAAGACAAGATGATTATTAATGATTTCAGTGCGGATATTAAAGCAGGTCAAACAATTGCGATTGTTGGTCCTACTGGAGCGGGAAAAACAACCATAGTAAAATTATTGATGCGATTTTACGATGTTAATAAAGGTTCTATAAAAATTGATGGAATCGATATTCGGGATATGCCAAGAGCAGATTTAAGAGAAGTAATCGGAATGGTTCTTCAGGATACTTGGCTTTATTCAGGCACAATATTGGAAAACATTCGATATGGTGATTTAAATGCTAGTGATGAAGAAGTAATTGCAGCGGCTGAAAAGGCACAAGCAGATTACTTTATTAGGACTTTAGAAGATGGTTATGATACCGACTTGAATGAGGAAACAAGTAATATTTCTCAAGGTCAAAAACAATTACTAACAATTGCTCGTGCAATCTTAGCTGATCCAAAAATTATGATTTTGGATGAAGCAACTTCCTCTGTTGATACACGTACAGAAATTTTAATCCAGAAGGCGCTTGAGGTCTTAATGGAAGGTAGAACAAGTTTCATCATTGCCCATAGATTATCGACGATACGTAATGCCGATTTAATTCTTGTAATGGACCATGGTGATATTGTTGAAAAAGGAAATCATGAAGAATTGCTTGCTAAAGATGGTTTCTATGCTAGTTTATATAACAGTCAATTTGCTGGAATGGATGAATAAATAAAAAAAGGTCGATTGTATCGACCTTTTAATTTACATTTATTGGTGCACCAGAGAAGATTTGAACTTCCACGCCTTGCGGCACACGCCCCTCAAGCGTGCGCGTCTACCGGTTCCGCCACTGGTGCATTTGCTTTTAGATTATATCAAAGTATTCTTTTAGATTCAAGAGTGGCTTATAAATAAACGCTTATCAATAAAATGATGTATAATTATATAGTGGTTAAGAAGGGTGGTTTTATGAGAAAAAGTCGATCGATGACAGAAGGAGTCATCTGGAAACAAGTCTTGCTTTTTTCACTCCCGTTATTGATTGGGAATGTATTTCAACAGTTGTATAATACTGTGGATTCTTATGTAGTTGGTAATTATGTAGGGCATGAAGCATTAGCGGCTGTGGGAGCAAGTAATCCATTGATAAATTTAATAATTGGTTTATTTATGGGGATATCAACAGGAGCGGGAATATTAATTGCTCGGTATTATGGTGGTGAAAAGTATGAAGAGGTCGAGAGCTCAATTCATACATTCATTGCTTTTTCAATTATTGTAGGTATTTTTCTTACTATTTTTGGTTTAATATTTTCTCCTCATTTATTAAGGTGGTTAAAAACGCCAGAAGAAATTATGCCGCAAGCAACAATCTATTTGCGAGTCTATTTCTGGGGAGTTTTGTTTTTGGTTATTTATAATTCTGGTGCCGGTATTTTAAGAGCAGTAGGTAATTCGAGAAACCCTCTAATTTATTTGGCTATTTCAAGTGTCATTAACGTTAGCTTAGATCTAATTTTTGTCATTGTCTTTGATATGGGAATATTAGGAGTTGCTGTAGCAACGTTTATTGCTCAGTTAGTATCAGCTATACTAGTTATTTTACACTTAATGCATACAGATGACGTTTACAAATTAATTTTGAAAAATATTCGTATTGATTTTCAGATGCTTGAAGGAATTGTACGTATGGGAGTTCCTACAGGGATTCAACAAACAGTTGTTTCTTTTTCTAATGTACTAGTCCAATCATATGTTAATAGTTTTGGCGCCAATGCAATTGCAGCTTTTTCTGCAGCAGATAAGTTCAATGCTTTCTTGGCAATGCCTACTAATAGTTTGAGTCTAACGATCACAACTTTCACAGGACAAAACTTAGGGGCTAACAAAAAGGAACGGGTTCAAGAAGGGATTAAAAAGACGGTTTTAATGGGAGTAATAGCTGTAGTGATGCTAGGGATTCCTACCTTCTTATTTGCAGAGCAATTAATTTCAATCTTCTCTAAAAGCCCTGAAGTAATTGCATATGGAGCAAGACAACTAAGAATTGTCGTGCCTTTCTATACCTTTTTAGCAGTTAACGCCATATTAAGTGGTGCTTTAAGAGGATCGGGTCTAACAATGGTACCGATGTTTATTATGATTTTTTCTTTTACGATTTTACGTCAAGTCTTCTTGTATCTTGCGATGAGGATAAATCGTTCCATGGATATGGTATTTTGGAGCTACTCAGTAACTTGGTTTGCTTCAATGATGTTCACTATAATTTATTATCGTAAGTCGAAGTGGCTAGAGGAGGCATAATGGATATTAAGCTTGTATTGCTACTTATTATAATCAGTTTATTTTTCTGGATTATCTTTTCGTTATGGCCAAGCACTTTATTGATTCGCTACCTTTTCAAGGGTGGAGTTGCAGTTGAAAGTGAACGCTATACGTCAATAAAAGATGATGTTCAAATAAGGAGCAATATTTCTTATGGATCCAATGTATATGATGAGTATAGCCATAAATATAATCCAAGTAATAATATTATTGTTTGGGTTCATGGTGGAGCTTTCGTAGCTGGTGATAAGGAAGATATAAAAGAGTACGCTACTGAACTTGCTTATGAAGGTTTTACTGTCATAAATATGAATTATAACTTGGCACCCAATCTTCAATATCCTGCTCAAATTCAGCAAATTAATGATTTGCTTCAACATCTTAAAAAATCAAGAGCGATGGATTCTTTGTTTTTAGCAGGTGATTCAGCAGGAGCTCATATGATTTCTCAGTTTGTAATAAGTCAGACAGATCATGAGTATGCTCAAAAAATAGGGATTAAAAAAATAATTGAAGCTAAGGATATAAATGGGCTTTTATTATACTGTGGACCCTATGAAACAAATATGATTTCAAAAATGATTGACGATGCTCCATTAATAGGACGCTTTATTTTTAAGAAGATCAGTCGAGCTTATCTTGGAGATCGCAAGTTGAATGATATTGAATTAAATATTGTTGAAAATTTGAACTCTAGTTTTCCACCTTGTTTTATTACAGATGGTAATATGATGTCATTTCCTCATCATGCTGCGATTTTATCTAAGCGTCTTGATAGCTTGGGTGTGGAAAATAAACTATTGCTCTATCCCAATATAGAAACTGAATTACATCATGAGTATCAATTTAAACTTGATAATGTCTATTCAATAAATACTTTTGATGAAACTGTAAAGTTTCTTAAAAGTAACTGTTAATTTATATTGAATTAAGTTTTATAAATCTAAGCGTGATATAATAATAGAATGAAATGAGGTTTTTATGAAGAAAAATTCAATCTTAATTGTCTTACTTGTCTTAGTTCTTGACTTGCTAAGTAAGCATTATGCACAAATTTATTTAGAACACAGTCTGCCAATGGTGATTATACCTAATTTTTTCGAATTGACATATGTAGTAAATACAGGTGCAGCATGGAGTATTTTACAAGGCCAAAAAGCATTCTTTATTATTATTTCAATTGTGGTTAGCTTTGCTTTGGTTTATTACATCTATCAAGAAGATAAACGTATTTTAATTATTGCATTATCTTTGATGTTAGGGGGAACTTTGGGAAATTTATATGATCGAATCTTTCATGGACATGTTCGTGATATGCTTTCATTTTATATTTTTTCATATCCATTCCCTGTATTTAATATTGCGGATTCCGCATTAGTTATTGGTGTTGCTTTAATCATTTTGGAAATGATTATAAGCGAGAGGAGGTCTTTACATGAGTAAAATTATAATTGAAGAAGAATTTGAAGGGACAAGACTTGATCATTTTATGACTGATTTTTTGTCAGAACATTCTCGTTCACAGATTCAAAAATTTATTGAGAGTGGTGAGATTTTAGTTAATGATGACTTATCTAAAGCTAATTATCGATTAAAAGAAAATGATCGTATTACTTATGAGATCATTGAAGAAGATATTGAAATCTCAGCAAAAGATATGGATTTAGATATCGTTTATGAAGATGATCATTTGTTGATTGTTAATAAAGATGCTGGTGTTATTGTTCACCCTTCTGATTCAAGTAAAAATAAAATCACTCTTGTAAATGGCTTATTATATCATTGTGATAATTTAAGTGATGTGGGTGGTGATTTAAGGCCTGGTATTGTTCATCGACTTGATAAAGATACAAGTGGTCTTTTGATTGTAGCGAAAACTAATGAGGCACATAATTTACTTGTTGAAATGTTGAAAAACAGAGAAATTGACAGAGAATATTTTGTCATTGTTCATCATCGTTTTAATCATAAACAAGCATTGGTTGATGCGCCAATTGGTCGGGACCCTTATGATCGTAAAAAAATGACGGTTACTCACATCAATTCTAAAGATGCGAAGACATACATTAGTTTAATTGAAGAGTTTAAGGACTACAGTTTCTTAAATGCTAAGTTAGAGAGTGGGAGAACCCATCAAATTCGTGTTCATTGTCAATATATTAAACATCCTGTTGTTGGTGATGAAGTTTATGGATATAAGAAGACAATTGATATGAAAGGTCATGCTTTACATGCATATAAACTTGCTTTTAAACATCCTATTACACATGAGGATATGAAGTTTGAGATAGGCCTTCCTGAACGCATTGAAAGTGTAATTGAAGAAATAAGGAGGTTTTAGAAATGTATTCAAAAAGTCAATATGGTGCATGGATGCTAGAACTTGCTAATTATTTTGTAAAAGAACATTCTTATCAAGTAATTACAATATCTAAAAATCAATCAGAAATGTGGCTGGTGAATCCTGAAAGTCTTGAAAACCCAATTATGCTGATCAGTTCTAAAGCGATTCAAAACTTAGATCACCTTATTATTAGAAAGCACCGAGAATCTTTAGCACTTGTTTTCAATGTACAAGCTAAAGGATTAAATTTAAGTGTTTGCCAAGACAGTGAACAGGCTGATAAAGAAAATATAGTGGTGGGTCCAAATTATATAAGTGACCAAGATATATTACATGCATACCCAAAGCTGTCTAGTATACTAAAACCAAGTAAAAATCCTGATCGTTCATTTTCAAAAGCTGTTCATGGATTACGTAAAAGTTTGAAAAGAGCACAAAAAGAAGCACAAAGAAAACTTCTTCCTGTAACAACTACAATAACAACCATAATTTTATTTGTATTCTTCTTAAGTAGAGTGTTGTTGGCTCAGGGATTCAATCTAGAAGTTGTAGCTATTATGTTAGGGGCTTATTATAAACGATTCATTATTGGTGCGAATCAATATTGGCGTTTGTTAACTGCGGGTTTTCTGCATCTTGATTTCTTTCATTTGCTCATGAATATGATTGCTTTGAGAAATCTTGGGACTGTTATGGAAAGAGTAATGGGAAGCAAACGCTTTTTAATAACCTTGTTGATGGGGATAATCTTTGGTAATGCTTTTGTATTTATATTAGATGAAGCGACAATAGGACTTGGTATTAGTGGCGGACTTTTTGCGCTAATGGGAGCATTAATTGTTTATCTTTATGAAACAGGGGCTTTTAAAAACCGTAGAATGCTTGGACAAATGTTTAATATCATATTAATTAACGTTTTAATTAGTATGATGCCAGGAGTGAGCTTTGCTGCTCATTTAGGTGGATTTCAAGCTGGTGTTTTCTTAGGATTTATGTTTTCTCGAAGAAAAGATTGGACAGACTTACGTAAAACAGTTTCATTCTTATTTGTACTTATGACCGTTGGTGTAGTAGTGATAATGACTCAAAAAACGTATACAGAAGCACATGTGATTTTAGATAAAGAAGTTATTAAATCTTGGTATGAACTAGGATTTAAGCGATATGCAGATTCTTTAGCTAGAAGATTATATTAGGAGGAACTATGTCAAAAAGATTAGATGCAATTACCTGGGATCAATATTTTATGGGCTTAGCTCACCTTTCTGCGAAGCGTTCTAAAGATCCTTCAACTCAAGTTGGAGCCGTGATTGTTGATCAAAACAAAAAAATTGTCGGTATTGGCTATAATGGCCTACCGACTGGATTGAGTGATGATGAATTTCCTTGGGATCGTGAAGGAGATTTTCTAAAGAGCAAATATGCTTATGTTGTTCATGCTGAATTGAATGCTATTTTAAATTCAATTACAGATCTTGACTCGTGTAGTTTATATGTTTCTTTATTTCCTTGCAATGAATGTGCTAAAGCTATTATTCAATCAGGAATTAAGGAAATTGTATATGAAGATGACAAGTATGCTCATACTGATTCTGTTAAGGCTTCTAAGGCTATGCTAAAAGCAGCGGGAGTCTCATTAAGACAATTAGAAGAATGTTTGGAAATTAGTCTTGCAGTAATTGAATAATTTTATCCTTATTCTTAAAGTGTGTTTTCGCAACTTTGTCAAGAGCATCTAAACCATGTTTCTGAACGAAGTCTTTCCCGGCTGCATCTACGTGTGTTCCAGCTCCCTTTGGTAACTTACAATCAAACTTAAGTTCAAGAGCATCTAATGACTCTAAAAAGGCGTAGCGAGCGATTATGGCAGCACAGGCAACCGCAAGATATTGATTTTCGGCCTTGGTTACAAAGATAAGTTCTTTATATGTTTCTTTTTGATCATTTAAAGCTTTGAAATAGGATTGCTTAGGCATGAATTGATCAATAATTGTATTGTCTTTAGGCAGTTTTACTTTCTTATCAAGATGCAAGAATGCTTGATTATGTAAAATTGCTTTGATTTGATTTAGGTTATACTTTTTATGAACTTCGTTATATTTTGCATTGTTCAAAATTAGAAGACTATAATCTAGTTCTTCCATCAGAATGGGTGCGAGTTGTCGTATTTTATCATCGTTAATTTGTTTGGAATCAATAATCTCATCCACTGGTATTTTACTTAAATTATCTTTATTAAGGTAGCAAGCGCAAACTGTAACAGGACCAAAAAAGTCACCTGTTCCAACTTCGTCGCTTCCGGCCATTGGAAATTTAACGTTTGGTTTTGTTTGTACTTGTATATCATCGCTATACTTTTGCGCATGCTTGCTGGCATTTTGACCAGCAAAGACTACTTTCCCACTTGTGTAGGCAGTGATTACACAATCACTAGTCTTAACTTGAAATTCTGTATAAGGGATATCATAGCGAAAACGCGCATCTTGATAGTCGCGTTTCAATGAGTTTATTTGATTTTTTGTCATTTTTAAGGTTATCATATCTATAATATATATGATTTTTCAATAATATGAAAGAAGATGAGGAGGATTTTAATGTTTACTTTTCCAGATTCAATGATTGTTTATCTCAATGGTGTGTTTATAATATGGTTTCTATTAACATTAGCAAGAGGTTACCGAAGAGGCCTTTTATTAATGATTGTGGATATCGTAGGAACTTTTGTGGCTTTATTTGCGGCATGGGTCTTTGCACCAGTTTTTGTAAGAATTTATCAGTTTGTAAAACCTGTAGGAGCAGGACTTGTTAGTATTGATCAACTTATTACTCAACAAATCAATCGTTTGATTTGGTTCTTCATCTTATTTATTATCGCGAAGATTTTATTGTTGTTTGTAACACCATTAGCGAGTGCTATTTCTAAAATCCCACTTGTTAAACAAGTTAATTCCGCTGTGGGTGGAGTCTTTAGTATTGCCCATTTTGCTTTACAAATGCTTTTATTAATTTACTTTTTATCTTTTCCAATCATCAAAAACGGACAAGATATTATTGATAATACTTGGTTAGCAAGTTACTCAAGAATAAGTGAACCAGTTTTAGATAAATTTGAGGATTCGTACACTAAAAATGAAGCTATTCAAAACTTGATTAACCATCGAAGCTTGAGTGATAAACAAGAAGAAGAATTGGCTGATTGGCTTCAAGAAAAAGGAATTAATGAATTAGAAATTAAGGAGTTTTTAAATAATTATGGAGGATAGTATTTATCGTTTGGAAATGGATAAGGTATTAGAACGCATTGCTCAGCATGCGTCTTTTTCTCTTGGGAAAGAAGCTGTATTAAATACTAGACCTATCTATTCTAGACTTAGAGTTCAAAGAGAATTAGAACGTTTAAAAGATGCTATGCGTATGTTGGAAGAAGGCCATGCTTTGTCTTTTTCAGGTATTAGTGATGTATCTTCATTACTAAAGCGTGTGGAAAAGTCATCTGTTTTATCAGTTCATGAAATTGTGCAGATAGCCCGATTTATGCAAGGAGTATCTCGTTTAAAAAGTCAATTTTCAAACTTTGAAGAAGATTATCCTCGTCTTGATGATCTTTTTGAGAGTTTAATTATTAGCCAAGAACTTCTTCAATATTTGTCTCATGCTTTTAGTGAGCAGGGAGAGGTTTTAGATAGAGCAAGCAATGAACTTAGAACCGTACGATCGGAAATTAGAAATTTAGAAAAAAGAATTGATGATTCCACAGAGAGTTTTTTAAAGAAAAATAAGGATATGTTAAGTGAACAAGTAGTTTCATTACAACAAGGTCGTCGTACATTCTTAATTAAACCATCTGAGAAATATAAAATTGATGGAACAATTTATGGAACTTCAGCAAGTGGTCAATCTGTTTATTTTGAGCCGGAATTTTTATCGAGGATGCAAAATGAACTTCATGGACTAGTTATAAGAGAAAAGGAAGAAATTGAAAGAATTTGTATTGAGGCAAGCACAATGATTGCTCTTGACTCAATTCAATTGATGGCAAATTTGGAAACAGTGACTCTTATTGACACATTATTTGCGAAAGCTATTTGGGGAAGAAATGAAGACGCAGTAGTTGCTAATTTACAAGATAATGGACTCGAATTGATTCAGGCACGACATCCTTTATTATCAAAAAAAGAAGCAGTTTTAAATGATTATCGCTTGGAAAATCCTTATCGCAGTATTTTGATCTCTGGTCCCAATACAGGTGGTAAGAGTGTTAGTTTAAAGACAATTGGTTTGGCAGTACTTCTTACACATTCTGCTTGTCCAGTTATTGCTGAGAAGGCAAATGTAATGTTTGTTGATCAAGTGTTTGTGGATATTGGAGATCAACAATCAATTGAGAAATCTTTATCCTCATTCTCTGCCCATCTTGAAACCATTAAGTATGTAACCAGTCATGCAAGTTCTAAGTCTTTAGTATTGCTTGATGAATTAGGTTCCCAAACTGATCCTTTGGAAGGTGAGAGTTTAGCAATGGCAATTCTTGATAATCTTCGTGAAAAAGGTGCATGGGTTATCGCAACAACCCACTTTTCTCGACTGAAAAAATATGGTAGTAAACATAATGATACTTTAATGGCTAGTGTGGAATTTGATTTAGAGTCTTTAAAACCTACCTATCGTTATAAGGAGCACATCATAGGAGAATCTAATGCACTAGCAATCGCTAAAAGATTAGAATTAGATGATAGTATTTTAGATGCTGCTTTTAAATATAAACAAGAGAGTCAGTATGAAGAAGATCATCTTATTGAAATACTTGAAAAGAAAATTCAAGAACAAGAAAAAATAAAGGAAAGTTTAAAAGAACAAGAGAATAAATTGAAGCTTTTGGAATCAGAGTATATCAAAAAAGAAGAAATTCAAAAAATTCAGTTCAAACAAAGATTACAAGAGATAGAATCTGAACGAGAAGCGATGATTGAAGAGCTTTTAGAAGAAGCAAGAAAACAAATGGAAGTGATTAATAAAACGCAACGACCACATGAAAGAAAAGAAGCAATTGATGAAATTGAAAAGTTAATTGAAAAAGATGAACCTGTTGTGGAAATAAAGGTCAAAGATCGCGTTAAGATTAAATCAAGTCAACAAATAGGGGTAGTTGAGAGTATCGAGCGTAAAGAAGCTAAAGTTCTCATTGGACAAATGTTAGTACAGGTGCCCTTACATAAGCTAGAAAAAGTGTCTGGTCCTGTTAAGAAGAAAAAGAAACGTGCTGTTCATCAAGTTAGAAGTACCACAAGCTTTCAAATGGAATGTAATGTAATTGGTATGAGGGTGGCAGAAGCTTTGCCTGTTGTAAGTAAATATATTGATGACTGTGTTTTAAAAGGAATGCCAAGTGCAAGAATTGTTCATGGGCATGGAACAGGGCAGTTAAGAACTGCAATTCATCAGTCCTTAAGAAAAAATAAGCAAGTAAAGGAATTCAAATTAGCTTCAGTATCCGAAGGAGGAGCAGGGGCTACAGTGGTGAGTTTGAAATAATGAAACAAAACATTCAGGAAAAACTAAATCTTTTACCAAGTGAACCAGGTTGCTATCTCATGAAAAATAAGTTTGGGGATATTATTTATGTGGGTAAAGCTAAAAAGCTAAAGCAACGAGTTAGTTCATACTTTACTGGTGCTCATGATTATAAAACTACAAAGTTGGTAAGTCAGATTGATGATTTTGATATCATAATTACTTCAACAGAGAAAGAATCTTTGATATTGGAAATTAATTTAATTAAGGAGCATCGTCCTCGCTTTAATATTTTATTTATGGATGATAAGTCATATCCGTATTTACGATTAAATAGAAAAGGTCATCCTAAGGTAGAGGTGTCTAGAGATCGAAAACATTCACCAAAATATTATTATTTTGGCCCTTATCCTGATGCAAGTGCAGCCAGAAATATGGCTCAGGTATTAAATGAGACGATGCCTGTAAATGGTCAGTTTTTACCTAATACTCAAGCTATTTACCATAAGTTTAATCGAAGCCAAATAGACTTAAGTGAGGAAGAATTGGATGCCTGGCGACAAAGTTTGTTGGCTGTTTTAAATGGAAACATTGATATGTTTAAAGAAAGCTTGGAACAGCAAATGATTGAAGCAAGCGAGGCGATGAATTTCGAACTTGCAATGAACCTTAAAACAAAACTTGAGGCTATTAATTATGTAGCCGATAAGCAACAAGTTCAATTTTCAACTCGAGAAGAATTTGATATGTTTAATTATGCTTACTACCAAGGATATATTGCTATTGTGGGTTTGTTTGTAAGAAGTGGTCGATTGTTGGAGCGAAGCATGGCAGTAGAAGCTTGCTTAGAGGAGCCCAATGATGCATTATTTTCTTTTATTGCTCAATTTTATGATAAAAAAACAAGTGTAAAAAAAGTATATGTTCCTATGGATGTTGATTTAAACGCTCTATCAGATATTCTAGGAGTTGAAGTGGTTCATGCCCAAAGAGGTAAGAAAAGAAGTTTAATGGATATAGCTCATAAAAATGCTGAAAATCAACTTGAAGATCAGTTTCATCTTCTTAGAAAACGTCAATCCTATAAGGATGAGGCACTGAAACAACTGGAAACAGTAATGGGATTTGTACAGCCCATTGAACGAATTGAAATATTTGATAACTCACATTTGGCGGGTAATTTTACAGTTTCGTCCTGCGTTGTTTACGATAATGGTGAACCAAATAAAAATGAATATCGTCGTTATCGTTTAACTGATGGCCAAGACGATTTAGCTTCAATGCGAGAGGTCTTGTATCGTCGTTACTTTAGATTATTAAAAGAAAAAAAGGTGATGCCTGATTTGATTTTAATTGATGGAGGGCAAAATCAGTTAAATGTAGCAATGGACGTTCTTGATTCTTTAAATTTAAAAATCCGCATAGCATCATTAGTTAAAGATGATCGTCATAGAACACGAGCCTTACTAACAGATGATTATCAGACAATAGAAATAGATAGTAATTCCTCAATGTTTTCTCTTCTTGTTGCTATGCAAGATGAAGTACACCGTTATGTAATATCCTACCATCGTAATATCCGTTCTAAATCGATGACAAGATCAATTCTTGATGAAGTGGATGGCATAGGTGAAGTGAGGAAGAAAAAATTGTATAATAGATTTAAGTCCTTAAAAGGGATTCGGGAAGCAAGTCTTGATGAACTCAAAGAATTGTTACCAGAGTCGGTTGCTAAAGACTTATACGCTATTTTGCATATAGATTGGAATGATGAACATGAAAATTAAAAAATTAGGTATTTTTGATTCTGGCTTAGGTGGATACAGTGTTTATCATGAATTGATGAACTCTGGACCTAAGATTGAATATGTTTTATACTCTGATCAAAAAAATGCTCCTTATGGAAATAAAGAAACTAAGGAGATTATCGCTTATGTTCAAGAGGCAATGGCATGGTTTAAAAAGAATGAAATATATCATGTTCTTTTAGCCTGTAATACTGCTTCAGCTGTAGCCTTAAAAACAATCCAAGAAGAAAATCCAGAAATGACAATTTGGGGGATCATTGATTTAACGCTTAATCAAATTAAGGAAGATGATGCAAGTATAGCTGTTGTTTCAACACTAGCGACTTATAATTCTCATGCTTATCAAAAAGCGTGGAAACAGAAAGAAAATATTAAGGAATATCCCTTAGTTCATTTAGTGGATTATATTGAGAATTTAGCTGATAAAACTGTGATTAATAATTATATTAAAAATGAGTCCTTGAAAATGGAAGAAACAAAGTATTTGATTTTGGCTTGTACTCATTATCCCTTAGTAAAGCAACAATTTGCGAATAATTTTGATGCTGAAATTATTGATTCTCTTATTGCAATTAAACAACATGTTTATGAATTTGCGTGTTTAGATTGTAATGAGAACTATAAATCTAGAGTTTATACTAGCGGTTATCCAAAGAATATGGAAAAACAAATTAAAGAATTATTTAATGTGAATGAGAAAGTGAGGTCATTATAATGTATTTTATTGTTTGTAGTGATAATCATGGAAAAAGAGATGGTTTAGAAAAAATAAAAAAACATTATCCCGATGCATTGGAATATCTCCATTGTGGTGATATAGAATTACCAGAAAGAGAAATGAAAGATTTTAAAGCAATTAAAGGAAATAATGATTATTTCTATAGATATCCTGAATCTTTAATTGTGGAAATAGAAGGATTTAGAATATTTATGATTCACTCCCATCAAGTAAGGTATCGCCATCGTATTGAAGATTTAGCCCAACTTGCCAAGGACAATAATTGTCAAGTGGTGTGTTTTGGTCATACACATATTTATCAGGTAGAAGAATATGATGGTATATTGTGTATTAATCCTGGTTCTCTTTATTATAATAGAGATGGATCCGAGCCATCTTATGCACTTGTAAGGATAAATAATGGTGAATTAGCGGTCGAAAGAAAATTACTTAGTGAACTTTCATAAAAAGCATTGATTAATTAGATTATCTTTGTTATTATTATACTCGCATGATGTCTCCGTAGCTCAGTTGGATAGAGCACGCGCCTTCTAAGCGTGTGGTCGGGAGTTCGAATCTCTCCGGGGACGCCATTGAGAAAATTAAACCCATTCTATTTGAATGGGTTTTTATTTTTTAATTATGATATTATTTAAATGTAAAATAAATGGAGGCATTGTATGCGTAAAATCATTAAAAGAATTAAACGTGTTGATTATAAATTAATGTGGGAAATGATCGGTGAAATTAGTGCTAAAACTAACAAATCAAAAATTTCTGTGCTTTTTGATATGTTATCTTGTTATCGTAAGTATGGGACAGGATATTCTGAGTATCATGAATATGAGTATTATCTATTAAATGATGCGGAAAGAGCAACTTACATGACAAGTAAGATGGCGAATCAAATTGTTATGAAATTCAATCAAAGTGAATATCGTCATTTCTTCTATGACAAATCTGAATTTAATAAAAAATTTAAAGACTTTGTTGGTCGAAACTGGATTGATATTCGTGATGTATCAAAAGAAGAGGCTTATGAATTCTTAAAACAGGAAGAAACTGTGATGATTAAAGAAACACAAAACTTAATGGGTCATGGAGTTGAGAAGGTTGTTTTTTCAGAACTAGATGATTTTGACAAGTTCTATGAGGAAAGTTTGCATAACAAGCAGTATTTATGGGAAGAGTTTTTCACGCAACATCCTGAAATGGCAAAACTCTATCCAAAAAGTGTAAATACTCTTAGAATGATTACTTTCTATGATGGTGAGGAAGTTAGAATCCTTGAAAAAATAATTAAAATGGGAAATGGTGGTCATCTTGATAATTTCGCTGCAGGTGGTATGTACACAATACTAAGCGATGAAGGAAAAGTATTATATCCAGCGTTTGATTCACATGCTAATGAGTTTACTTATCATCCTGTAAGTAAAGAGAAAATCTTAGGTTTCCAAGTTCCACTTTATGATGAAGTTATAGCAATGGTTAAAGAAGCTGGAAAAGTTGTTCCGGAAATCCCTTATGTAGGTTGGGATGTCGCGATTGGTGAAGATGGTCCAATTCTAATTGAAGGTAATTACAATAGTGGTGTATTTCAAATGAAACCAAGTATTACTAAAGAGAAGAGAGGTTTGTTACCTCATTATCGAAAATATATTGACTTTTAAGCTGTAAAGATTACAAAAGGATATAAATATGATAAAATAAACCAGTATGGAAGGAAGTATATGGATAATTATTATAGAGAATGCATTGATAAAATTACAGCCTTAATTCGTAATAAAAACTATACTGAGGCAAAGCAAATGCTTGATGTAGAATTGGCGATGCCTTATATTCCTCAAACTTATTTAGAAGAGTTTGAGAACATGCTTCATCTCTTACCTAAAACATCGAACGTGTCATCAAAGTTCTTTGAAGACTTTGAAGAGATTGATGATGCTTTTTCTTTGGATGATGAGCAGAAATTAAAGGCGATTTTGTCTTTAGAAAGAATGAATATTAGACCTTATCTTGAAGTAATTAAAACTTACTTAAAAGATGAGTTAGTGGATGATTGGTTAAAACAACAATTATTAATTATTTTGTTGGATCAAGGAATTAATGGTCAGTTCGAAATTCACTTCGAAAATAAAGATTCATTAATTGATTTAAGCAAATTAGAACATCCTTTCAAAAGCAAGCATTATAATAAGGTATACCAAGACTTAGTCGATGATTTGGAGCATCAGGATCCAAGTATGCTTCAATTATGTTTACAAGAACTTAATTATCAATTGGGTATCTTGTTCCCTTTCAAACATGAAACGGTCAATGCACAGAGTATAAAGAAGAAAGTGTATGATTACCTTCATGCAGAAGGAAGTATTTAGCACTTAATCGTTGACAGTGCTAAAACATGTGATATAATAGATAAGATATTAGGAGGAAATTATGAAATCAACATGGACAGTAAATGAAAATTCAAGTGGAGACTTGATTGTAGAAGTAAACCAAGAGGCTTGGGAAAAAGCACAAAAGAAAGCTTTAGAAGCTTTAGCAAAAAATTTAGAAGTACAAGGATTTAGAAAAGGACATGTTCCTGCAAATATTGCGAAACAACACATTAACCAACAACAAGTATTATTAGATGCAGTGAATGAAGTTGCTAATGATGCATTTGTTGCAGGTATGTTAGAACATGAAATTGAGCCAGTTGCTCAACCACAATTAGATATTAATGCAATGACAGAAACAGAATTAACATTAAAATTCATTGTTACAGTTAAACCTGAAGTTAAATTAGGTGAATACAAAGGTATTAAAGTAGAAGATGAAGATATTAGTGTTAGTGAAGAAGAAGTCAACGAAACATTAGAAGCAATGCGTGAACAAAATGCAGAATTAGTCTTAAAAGAAGACGGAGAAGTTGTAGATGGCGATACAGTTATCATGGACTTTGAAGGATTTAAGGATGAAGTTGCATTTGAAGGTGGTAAAGGAGAAAATTACGAATTAGTAATTGGATCAAACTCATTCATTCCAGGATTTGAAGAAGCAATGATTGGAATGAAAGCTGGAGAAGAAAAAGATTTAGATATCACATTCCCAGATAGCTACCATGTTGAAGAA
>CAZRNT010000002.1:11324-36348 GCA_964601525.1 uncultured Erysipelothrix sp. | reverse complement strand
AGAATTAAGTGATGAAGAACTTATTAGCGTTGCAAAGGAAATTGATGAAGACACTCCTTTTTGTTTGTTCAATCGGCCAGCTGTTGTGGAGAAAGAAGGTTCTAAACTTGAATTTATCGATACTAATTTAGAATTATATTATATTTTAATTAAACCTAAGTATGGTGTCAGTACAAAACGATTTATGAAAAACTTCCATAAGTTTAATGATGATGAAGAAAATTTCACAAAGTGTAAAGAAGCATTGATAAAAAACGATTATAATTTATTGGTAGAATCTACTCATAATGATTTTCAAAAAACCGTTAATAAGATTAACCGTAATGTAAATAAAGTATCTAAACATCTGCAAAAGCTTGGCTTAGAGGGTGTATGTATGAGTGGAAGTGGTACTTCTGTTTATGGCCTTACGCAAGATAAAGACTTAGTTATAAAAATACATGAGGAATTGGCATTTAAATATCCCTTTGTAAAATATGGCAAGATTTAAGATTAGATATGTTAAAATTAAATAAGGAGGCGGTTTAATGAAGTATGCGATTGTATTAGCTGCAGGAAGAGGAACAAGGATGAAGTCGGGCAAAAATAAGGTCATGCACGAAATTCTTGGTAAACCGATGATTGCACATTTGACAGATCATTTACGTAGTATTGATATGGACGAAATTGTTGTAGTAACAGGATACCAACATGAACTTGTTCAAGAATATCTTGGCAATGATATTTCTTATGCTTACCAAGATGAACAAATTGGAACTGGAGATGCTGTAGCAAAAGTCACTCAACTTGCTGATAAAAAAGGTTCTACCTTATTAGTTTTTGGTGACTGTGCCCTATTACAAGCGGAAACATTAGAAATGGTATTTGAAGAACATGAGGGTCACGATTTAACAATTGTAACGGCAAATACTAAAAATCCGGGAAATTACAGCCGAGTTATTCGTGATAATCAAGGTATGGTTGATAAAATTGTTGATTTTAGAGACTTAAGTGAAATTGAAGCTAAATCAAGCAATGAAATTAATCTTGGTGTCTATTGCTTTGATAACGAATTACTTTTCAAATATCTTCCTGAGATTAAAGAAACAAGCCCATCAGAAGAATTAAATATTATTGATTTAATAAAAATTATGAAAGAGGATGAATGTAAAGTTCAAGCTCTTAGAGTTGATGATGAACAAGAATTTATGGGAGTTAACGACAGGCTCCAACTTGTTACAGCTGAAAAATGGCTACAAAATAAGATTAATTGTGAACATCTTCTAAATGGTGTTAGTATTTTAGATCCAGATAGTACATATATAGGACCGGATGTAAAAATAGAAGAAGATACAACAATTTACCCAAACAATCACATTTACGGTGATACATACATCAAAAATAATGTTACAATATATCCTGGGTCTTGGATTAGTAATGCATTAATAGGAGAAAATACAGAAATAACAAGTTCAAAGATTACTGACTCAAAAGTAGGAAAGAACTCAACTGTTGGTCCTAATGCTCATTTAAGGCTAAATTCCAAGGTTGGACAAAAAGTCCGTATTGGTAATTATGTGGAGTTGAAGAACACCTCCATTGCTTCTGGAAGTTCTTGTGCACATCTAAGTTATTTAGGTGATGCAGTTATTGGTAAAAATGTTAATATTGGCTGTGGTGTGGTCACAGTTAATTACGATGGAAAAACCAAGCATAAAACGATTATTGAAGACAATGCCTTTGTTGGAAGCAATTCAAATTTAATTGCCCCAATTACAGTGCATAAGAATTCAATGATTGGTGCTGGATCAACAATCAACAAAGATGTTGAGGAAAATGATTTAGCAATTGCAAGAGCAAGACAAGAAGTAAAAAAAGAGTATGTGAGTAAAAAGAAGGAAAAGGAAGTAAAATGAGAGAAAATATAGTAGTTTTTGGATTGTCATCAAATGTCGATTTGACAGCTGAGATTTGCGAACATTTAGATCTTAAACCAGGTAAAATAGATGTAAGACATTTTGCCGATGGTGAAATTTTAATCGAACCTTTAGAATCTGTTCGAGGTAAACATGTTTATATTGTTCAATCAACAAGTACACCTGTCAGTGAAACATATATGGAAGTTTTAATTGCAATTGATGCATGTAAACGTGCATCAGCAAATGAAATCACCGTAGTAATGCCTTATTATGGTTATGCCCGTCAAGATAGAAAAGCAAGAGCGCGCCAACCAATTTCAGCCAAATTAATGGCCAACCTACTAGAAACAGCTGGTGCAGATCGTGTAGTTACAATTGACTTACATGCACCTCAAATTCAAGGGTTCTTTGATATTCCAACTGATGACCTTACAGCAGTTGCAATGATCGGACAATATTACCGTAAAAAAGAATTTGATAAAGATATCGTTATCGTATCACCAGACCATGGTGGTGCAACAAGAGCGAGAAAGTTATCAGATACGATACCAAACTCAACAATTGCTATTATTGACAAGCGAAGAACTAAACCGAATGTTGCTGAAGCAATGAATTTAATTGGTGAAGTTGAAGGTAAAATTGCAATTGTTATTGATGACATGGTCGATACAGCAGGATCATTAATGGGTGGAATTGATATGTTATATGCCAAAGGTGCAACAGAAGTTTATTGTGCATGTACTCATGGTATTTTATCAGGACCAGCCGTTGAAAGAATCGCAAATTCGGACATAAAAGAACTACTTATTACAAATACAATATCTTTATCAGAAGAAGCAAAAGCAGTTCCTAAAATAAAACAAATTTCAGTTGCTTATATGTTAGCGAAATGTATTGAAGCAATTCAAGATCATACTCCAGTAAGTACTTTATTTGATTTATTCAATGATTAAGATGAAACGTGTGAATATTGTTATTGTCTTTAATCAGGATGAAAGCAAGGTTTTAATGTGCCATCGACAAAAAAATCCATATAAAGGGCTCTATAATTTTGTTGGTGGAAAACAAAAAGACAATGAAAATGATATGGAAGGAGCATACCGTGAACTTTATGAAGAAACAGGTATTAGTCAATCAGATATAGAACTCTCATATCTTTATAAAACACAGTACTTCATTGAAAAAATCGAATTACAAGTATTCTTTGGAACATTAAATAAAGAAGTTCAATTAAAAGAAGAAGCCCACCCATTATTATGGATGGACTTAGAACAAGATTTCTCAGATGTAAATAAATTTGCAGGTGAAGGAAACATCAAACATATGCTTTTAATTATTGAAAAATTAAAAACGAATATTCATTCAGAAATCAACTTATAAAACTAAGTTGATTTCTTTAGTAAATACTTAATATTAAAAATTAAAAAGTCAATATTATCATCTTTTTAACAATAGAGGGAAGAACTACATGTTAAAATCTGAATTTTTAGACTACCAAACAGCACAGGTGATTATAGCGCTGTCACTTGGTACTATTTTATTTAATATTTTTGTTTATCATAAATATAAATACAATAAAGTAATTAAGTATACTAATTTTAGTATGATTTTTATTGTTTTAGTCTTAATTATCACGATGAGTTCACATTTAGTGGATTTAGATAAAATTAAGAAAGAAGAACTTAGAGCTGAAAAAATCGCACAAGTAATTAAGGATAATGAAAAATTCACCAAAGTAAAACATGAATATGGTGAAGAGGTTATAATTAAGCATACAGATGCTATAATTCCAGTAAATCCAAAAGATCTTACGCGTCAAGAATCAGAATTAGGTGAACATAAATTTATTATTAAATACAAGTTTGATGGTGAAGAATTAGAATTAAAATATGCATTGATAATCGAGGATACAACAGCTCCAGTTATTAAAGGTGTAAAGGATATTGAGATTGATGAGGACAAGGATTTAGATTTCAAATCACTTGGGATAAGTGCACATGATAACGTTGATGGAGATCTTGAACTTAATTTTGATAGTGACTTCGAAAATAAAGCAGGAGATTACATAGTGAAGGTGAGTGCTAAAGACTCATCAGGAAATGAAACTATTGAGGAGTTTTCTATAAAGGTTAATGAGAAAAGAGATCTAATTGCTGCAAAAGATGACAATTCTAATTCTAAACAGCATAATAATTCACAAGCAAATCAGGAAAAACCTAGCGATGTAAAACCGCCTAAGAAATCAGAGCCTGTCCCTACCGCTCAACCCAAACCCCAACCAAAGCCTAAACCAAAGCCTAAGCCCCAGCCAAAACCCAAACCTCAAATTGAGTATCTTGATAATTGGGCACGCGATATGCATAATGCTGTGAATGCAGAACGGAAGAAGGCTGGACTTGAACCATACCAGTGGAGTGATAGAATACATAGATCTGCTAAAGTGAGAGCTAAAGAAATTACAGTGAGTTTCTCACATACACGACCTGATGGTTCGCAATGGTACACCGCTGATGATGAAGTTTTATTTGGAGAAAATATAGCTTATGGTCAATATTCAGTTGCAGATGCGGTATCAGCATTTATGAATTCTCCAGGCCATAGAGCAAATATTTTAAATGAGAATCATGAGACAGCAGCTTATGGAGTTGTTAGCTTTGATGGAACTTATTATTATGTTCAACTCTTTGGTTTTTAGATTGAAAATTAACTATAATACACAAAAAACGTCCACCTTATATTTGATGGACGTAAGTTAACAATCTATTACACTTTTTGAAAAACAGTTGTTCAAATATCAATATTTATTTAAAATCTAAAAGTATGTATTCATTTAGATTGAAGCTATAAATATAACTTGAGATAGTGTGCTCTGGATAAATAAGTTCCAGAGCTTTTTTATATCCTAAAATTTGTTGCTCATAACGTTCTATAAGGCCTTCTTTGTCTGTCTTATCGCTTTTGAAGTCTACAATTACTATCTCCTTTTGATTAAAAGCAACAAAGTCTATGATCCCATTGATTATGTCTTCCTTGTCTTTAATTAGGAAAGGTAATTCATGTTCAATAGAATCAAATTTATAGAGCTCTTGAGTGAAAGCGTGTTGATTATATCTAACAAGTCGATCTTGTATTGATTTATCGTATGAAGAAAGTAAATCAATATTCCAAAGATCGTGGGGTAAGTTTTCAATTGCTTCGTGAAGGACTGTTCCATATTCCATGGCCCATTTAGATTGAGGGTTAAGTTCTAATCCATCTAAAGGACCTTTATTACTTTGATTAGGAATCGTAATATTAATATCATTGAACTTTGGTTTTAATTCAATTCTAATATCTTCATCTAATTGATGATTGCTTATGCTTGCAGCATCCTCTATTTTAAGTTCATATAAATGTGATGGGGTAGCTGCTAGTAGTAAGTCAACTTGACGTTTATAGTTTAGAAGCAAATGACTATTTAGTGGCTTAATATCAAAATTTTCAGCAACATCAACAATAATCAATTTGTTTTCAGGACGAGTAAGAGCAACATACAATAGCCTTAACATCTCTTCTGCTTCTTCTTGAACTTGTTTATATTCTACAATTTCTCGAATAAGCGTCTTTTTTCTTAATCTATAGGGAGCTTCTAAATGGTTAAAAGCAATTCCTAACTGCTCATCAAAAACCACTGGTTTCGTATGATCTTGCACTGTTAGGGCACCTGTACCCCAGTAAAAAACCAAGGGGAATTGGAGACCTTTTGATTGATGGATTGTCATAACCTGGACAAGATCGTCTTCTTCACTAAGGTGGCTTGCTTCACTGCTTTGATCATCTTCTAAAGCATCAACAAATATTAAGAAACCTTGCACAGAAGGCATGCTAGATTCTTGGAACTGAATTGCTTTATCTAGAAGAAAATCTAGATTAGTTTTATCTTGAAGTGATAATACAGAATTATATGCATCATTAAGGGCATAAATCTCTTCCAAAATACTCACAATATCTTTATAGCGCCAATTCTGAATCATGTTATGGATATCTTCATAAAGATTAGGATCATATAACTTCAAGTTTTTTCTAAATCCATGCTCTCCACTCATTTTAATAAGAGCTAAATCGTCTTCACTTAAGTTATAAAAAGGTGATAATAGAGCATTTGCTAAATAGTATTCATTGTATGAGATACTGTATCTTAAAAGATTTAGTACGGCAGCAACGATATCTGAGTTAAAGAAACCAATTCGTTCACTTATATAATGAGGTATATTAGCATCTTCAAATACTTGCTTGAGAAAAGCTTTTTGAGCATGACTTCTAATCAATACAGTCATGTCTTTAAAATCTCTTCCTTGTTCATGTTGTCTAATTATTTCTTGAGCAATGTGCAATGCTCTTTGTTCATTTGGATTTAAATCATAATCGCTATCTTTATCTCTAGTGAAGAGATGGAATTCAATAGATTCAGGATTTTCAAATTGTCGCGAACTTCCGCAATTAACTATATCCTTCTCACTGTATTTATTACTTGTAAGATCCATTAGGTTTTTAAAAGCGTGATTATTGAATTCAACAATCGGTTCCTTTGATCGGAAGTTTGAACTTAATGCTAAGGTTGTGTGTTGCTCTGTATCGAGCATTAAGTTTTTCATTATCTTGGGATTAGCGCCTCTAAATCTGTATATTGATTGTTTTATGTCCCCTACTCTAAATAAGTTCTTTCCATTGGAAATTAATCGAATAATCTCATCTTGAACATCATTAGTGTCTTGGAATTCATCGACCATAATTTCTTGGTAATGATTTTGTAGTTTTTTTGCAATTGCGAAATCGTTAATTCTTAATAACTCTAAAGCAAAATGTTCAAAGTCATCGAAATCAAAACTATTATCAATTTCTTTTAAGTTTTGATATTGTTCAAGATAATCGAGTGTGAAATTGACAAAGTTTATTAATAAATCTTCAAGGTCATTCATTAAATTGAAATGCTCTTCTAATGAACTATAGTTGTTGATGCATGATTCAATGAGGCTTAAAAGAGGCTCTCTTGCTTCTTTGAAATTTTCTGAAGATCGAACGGCAGGAAGTTTGAAATCTAATGCTTGCAATATTTCGTCATAAAAACTAATGTCTTCCTTCCTAACTTTCATTAGTAATTGATTAATATGATCGCTCTTTGCTCTTAAAATAGCATTGTTTTTATATGCTACGGTTGTTTCTTTTGCTTCTGTTTCAACAACATCGATAACTTGATTTAAGTGAAATAATATTTGTTCTAAAATTTCCTTATATTTGTTAAAGAAAAATTCTTGATATAGTTTTGGCCATTCATCGAATGATTTTGCTGAATAAGCTTGTTTAATTTCTAAAATTATTTGTTCGGGATTTGATTTTGATCTAATCCAAAGACCAGCATTCTTAACATTTTCTTTAAATGAGTTTAAATTAAGTGGGTTTGCTGAGAAGTATTCAACAAGTTCATAAGTTTCAGTGTACTTATGTTCTAACCACTGATTTAAAACAAGGGTAAAGGCTTCTTCTTGTAAAAGTTTAACCTGTGCTTCATCTAAAATGTTTTCTGTTCGACTGGGATTGATTCCGATAATATATCCATAATTTTTTATAAGGTTAAGACAGTATGAGTGAATTGTTGTAATTTCCGCAGTTTCTACTAAAGAGATTTGCTCTTCAAGAAAAGGTGTTTTGTTATTTTGGTATTCTTTATGCATTTCTTTAAGTAGACGTGATTTCATTTCTTGTGCAGCGGCATCTGTAAATGTCATAGCACAAATTTGGTTTACCTTAACTTCGTCTTGTATAATTCTTTTCATTAATCGCGCAATTAAAACGGCTGTTTTTCCTGCACCGGCTGAGGCAGATACGATAATGTTAGAGCCTAATGCATTAATAGTATTTTTTTGTTCTTGTGTGTATTCAATAGCCATTATCTTATCTCCTTTTTGATATCTTGTTCTTCATCTAAATCGAATTCAATTTCATCCAAATCTAAAATTCCTGCTGTAATGTTTTCATACAAACCTTTATAAACATCTTGTAATAGTGATTTACTTAGCTGGAAATCATATACATTTTTAGTTCTTGAGATGACTTCTCCGTCCTTAGTATTTAAGCCTGTCCAATATTCGTCGGAAGTGAAAAATCCTTGTGGATCTTCAAAAAACCAACCTTTGAACCTTTTTTCATTTTTCCACTCTGCTAAAAAGTCTATATCTGATTTAGGGATTATTCCTTTGCTAGTTTTGTATTCGTACTTTCCTGCTGAAATGCTTGCGGGATGAGCGAATGAATAATAGAAAACAGCTAAGGGTTTTTTCTTGTATTGTTCTGAGATAATGCTTGCATAAGTTAATAATTGAAGTTGTTTACCTTCTTTTACTAAGGATTCAGAGAGATTTGTTGGGCTACTTTTGTAATCAATAATAATAAAGTAATCATCATTAATATCTATTCTGTCAATATAACCTAAAAGTTCGACTTTATCGAAGTTATTTAGAGTTGTAACTTTCTTTTCAAACTCGTGTGGTTTTAATTTACAATTTTCTTGGGCTTCAGTAAGATATTCAATATTTTCTTCCATAAAGCTATCGTTTCGATCTCTAATTAGTTTAATAATTTGGGAATTATTAGGGAAAGCGGACCAAACATGATGATCCCATGCTTTTTCAAAATCACTTGTTTCTACTATTTCGTGATTAAGATTTCCAAAAACCATAGGATTAAAGGAGATGTCTTGCTCTTCTTTTAGTTTAAGTCCATTTTCAAAAAAGTATTGCATTGGGTCATTGGCGTATTTTTGTAGAGATGAGACTGAACCATAGATAATATCATTTTTAGTAAATAGCTTTTTCGCGATATTAGGATTCAATCTTGGTATTCGTTTTTTTCGGTAGCGTATTTGATCAAGTGCCCAGAGACTTTCATGAACTCCTCTATTTTCACAAAAGTCTTTGATTTCGAATGATGGTTCAAGACCTTTACCTTCGTAATTAGAACGGTGATAAGAGAAAACAGTATTTTTTGCGAGTGAATAGATCTTTCTTTTAGCTTGAAGTTCAAAACTACTTCTCTTTTTTAAGCTGGGATATTTATCGATTTTTTCTACATAGTCTTCATCGATAATTCCATTTAATGAATTAATATTTGGGAAGTGGGCAGCATTGAGGCCTAAGCAATATAAATTATCATTACTTTCTATAGGAATGTTATTATAGTCAGAAAATTGCCAATTATCAGGCATAGCAACTTTAGATTGGAATGATTTAAAATGTTGTAGTATCAATTCGTGTTTGTCTTCACTAATGAATTGATAATAGTTTTCAAAGTAAGCTTTAAATACTAGAATTTCTTCAGAATAGTGAACTTTGTAGAAATCGAAGATATATTCATATGCTTGAATGTAGCTTAGTCGCTTTAATTCTTCGAGTGTTGTTTCTAGTTTAATTAGGTCATCCTGTATTTTTGTTTGAATGTAAAAGAGTTCAGATTTTTCTTTAGTACAATATTGATGACTAAGTTTTTCGTTAAAAGATAGTTGGTAATGCATTATATATTTAAGAACATCTTTGGGGTTTTGTAAAAGAAAGCTGTTGTGTTCTAATAATTTAATAAAGTTTCTGTTGTTTTTTTCATAAACAAATTCAAGAAAAGATGAAAATTGCTTACTTAAAAGTTTTATTTTTCTATTTTCTATTTGACCTTGCATGCCATATCTTAAAAGAACGGATTCAATTAAAGGAAGATAATCCGTTTTATTAGGAACTAGGATAGTAATTTCTTTTAGGTCCTTTTTTATAATATCTTGAATCATTGCTTCAACTTCTTGTCGCTTGTTTTGAGCATAATGATAGTGTAGAGATTCTATTTCTACTGAATGATCGATTTGAATTTGGTGTTTTTTGGTATAGAAGTCAGTACTGAAATTGAGGCCGTTGGGAATAACAAAATCATTTTCTTTGAGTATTTGTGGTTTAATGACTAATTCACTAATATTTTCAAGGCAGATCTTTATTTCTTTCTCAACCTCGGTATTAGTGGGTAAGTCTTCTATTTCAATTCCTAAAAGATACATTTCTTTGCGGAAGTTGATGAGTGTTTTACTGGTTTTGGGATATTTTATTGTATCTTCTAAAATATTAAGTTCTAGTTTTTGAAGTTTATTGTATACTAAAAAATCTAACTCAATATGATCTTGATAATTAAATAAATAGGCTTCCGGATGTACAGAAGTACCTAAAGCGTAGTTTTCGTCTTGTAAAATAAAATTTTTGACTTGCTCTTGTACTTGTGATGAACAAATATAATTTTTTCTCATAAAACCCTCCTTCTCTATATTATAGGATATATCTTAGATATATGTTTATATTTCTTGCTAATATTTGGATAAGCCCTTATAGTTTTATTAGAGAGGTTGATAAGATGAAATTAATATCGTGGAATGTTAATGGTTTAAGAGCCGTAATGAAGAAAGATTTCCCAGAACAGTTTGTACAAATGGATGCAGATATCCTTTGTTTGCAGGAAACTAAAATGCAAGAAGGACAGTTAGATTTTTTTCCAGAAGGTTATCATACTTACTATAATTATGCTGAGAAAAAAGGGTATTCAGGAACAGCAGTATTCTCTAGAATAGAACCTTTATCTGTATCATATGGAATTGATGTTTCGCATCATGATAATGAAGGAAGAGTTATTACTTTGGAATATGAGGATTTTTATTTGGTGAATGTTTATACACCTAATTCTCAACAAGGACTTAAGAGATTGGATTATAGAATGGAATGGGAAGATGATTTTAGAGAGTATTTAACAGAGTTAGATGCAATTAAACCAGTTGTTTTATGTGGTGACCTTAATGTTGCTCATAAAGAAATTGATTTAGCGAATCCTGCCACAAATAAAAGAAATCCAGGATTTACAGATGAGGAACGTTCTCAGTTAACTAATTTATTGGATGAGGGTTTTATTGATTCGTTTAGACATTTTCATCCATTTGAAGAGAATCGTTACTCTTGGTGGAGCTATCGTACAGCTGCACGTAGTCGAAACGTAGGTTGGAGAATTGACTATTTTATAGTATCAGAACAGTTAGAGGAGCAAATGCTTCACGCTGATATACTTGACCAAGTAATGGGTAGTGATCACTGTCCTGTTATGTTGGAATTAGATCTTTAATAGCAAAAGACCATGTTTAATGGTCTTTTTTTATGATGTAAGTTAATGACAAGGTTACAGATGTATGCTATACTTAACCGGTGTGTTTAGGAAGAAGTAGGGAAAATATGAAATTTGAAGAATTAGGCTTAAGTCAACCGTTACTAAAAGCAATTGAGGACAAGGGTTATACAGAGCCAAGTGAAGTACAGAAAAAGAGTATTCCATTATTATTGGATGGAAAAGATGTTTTGGCCCAGTCACAAACAGGAACGGGAAAGACGGCTGCGTTCGGTCTTCCTTTACTAAGTAAATTAGAAACTTATAATGGTAAAGATATTAAAGGACTTATTTTATGTCCGACTCGCGAACTTGCAATCCAAGTATCGCAAGAGTTAAAAGACTATGGCAAATATATGCCAAACATTAAAGTAGCAACAATTTTTGGTGGTCAACCAATTAATGTTCAAATAAAAGATATACGAAGAGGTGCTAATATTATTGTAGCAACTCCAGGTAGATTATTGGATCATATCAATAGAAAAACAATTAAGTTGAAATCTTGTGACTATTTAGTTCTAGATGAAGCAGATGAAATGTTGAATATGGGATTCATCGATGATATTAAAGAGGTCTTAACACATATTGATTCTAAGAGTCAAATGACATTCTTTTCAGCGACAATGCCAAAAGCAATATTAGATTTAAGTGAGTCGTTTTTAAAGAAACCTCAAATGGTGAAACTGTCACAGAAATCATTAGCATCAGGAAGAATTGATCAAGTTTATTATGAAGTAGCACCAAGACAGAAAAAAGATTTATTGATTCAATTATTGAAAATTCATAATGATCAACAAATTATGGTCTTTTGTAATACAAAACGAATGGTAGATGAATTAGCAGAAGCTTTACAGAAAGAAAAAATATCTGTGCTAAGTTTACATGGAGACATGAAACAAGACCAGAGAACAGTTGTCATGAGACAGTTCAAACGTGGTTCAGCTTCTACTTTAGTAGCAACTGATGTCGCTGCTCGAGGGATTGATGTTAATGATATGGATTTAGTTATTAACTTCGACTTACCACAAGAGTTAGAATATTATGTTCATAGAATTGGTAGAACAGGTAGAGCAGGTCGTAATGGACAGGCAATTTCACTTGTTAAAACAAATGAGAAAAATCAATTAAAGATGATTGAACGAAAAGTTCAGACTAAATTAAGAAAGCTTGAATTACCTACTCAAGAAGAACTGGATGATGGAGTTTACGCTTCCTTGGAAGAATTCATTATGAAGCCAAGAAAAGCTAATAACAAAGCTGTTCAAAACTTTATTGATCGAGTAAAATCAAGTGGTATTGATCAAGATGATATTTTAGAGGTCTTTATTAAAGATTACTATTTCCAACACGGTAGCCAGCCGCTCCGTAGTGAAAAAAGTGGAAGAGGTTCCTCTTCATATCAAACAATCACATTGCCAGTTGGTAGAAATCATAAGGTTCACAAAGCTGAATTATTAAGATTTTTACATGAAAAAACTGGATTAACAAAGCGCTCATTTGGTACGATTAAGATTCGCAACCGTGAGAGTATTGTTGAAGTTCCACAAAGAGAAATGAACTTAGTAAAAGATCGTTTAAACAATGAAACGTTTAAAAACCGTAGAATAAAATTATAAAAACTAAACCCTATCCATTAAAAGGATAGGGTTTTTGTTTAAATTATCTTAATATATTATTATTAAATTCTTTTAATGTATTGTAAGGCGATGGTACCTATACCAACATGGGCTGATACTGTAGATATTAGTGGTCTACGAATTATATTGGTGTTTGGGAAAGCTTCCCTTAATTCTTTTTCCATTAAATCAGCGTCTTTTTTGTTGTTGACATCTGTAAGCATGATGTCATAATTCTCATCGACACCTGCCTCTTGGAAGGCTTCCACAACTCTTTTTAAAGCTCTGTTCATGGTTCTTACTTTATCAAAAGGGTCAATGACTCCTTTGCTTGTTTTATCAAGATGAAGAATTGGCTTAATTCTTAAAAGTCCTCCCAATCTTGCAGCAAGTGGTGATAATCTACCGCCGGCTGATAAGTGTTTTAAATCGTCGGGTACTATAAAAGTGTTACTATTTACGATAACTTCCTCTAAAGTATCTTTGACTTCTTTGATAGTTTTTCCTTCATCTAGAAGTTCTCTTGCTTTTAGTCCGCAGTATAATTGTACATACATTGTTGTGTAGCAATCGATAAAATCAATTTCAATTTCGGCGATATCCGCTGCATTTTGCATTGCTTGTATAGTTCCAGATAATCCGCTTGTAATTGGAACTGCAAGAATGCTTTCATAACCCTCTTTTTTTAGCTCTTGAAACAACTGTTCTATTTGACCAAGAACAGGGAGAGAAGTTTGAATCCTGATTCCTTCTTCCATTTTATCATTTACTTCTTTAATGCTGATTTCAACGCTTTCAAGATACGATTTTTCGCCTTCTAGAATCTGTAAAGGTACTGCATATATTCCGGGTATATTAATGTTTTCGTTATAATAGTTACTTCCGCTATCGAGTAATACTGCTGTTTTCATATTAAATACCTCCTATATACATTATACACCTTATTATTCACTTATGTTTTTAGCTGATTTACTCCATTGTACAGCAATAGTTTCTACTCCGGCATGACATGATAAAGCAGCGGGTAATTCACTGACAATGATCTCAATATCTCCGAGTTTAGTCTTAATAGCCTCAGAAAGTATAGGAATAAGATGTTGGGCTTCCAAGTGAGGAAGATAGATTACATGTTCTTCAGGATTAACATTGTTTAAAATCAAATCTTTAATTATTTCATCAACAATCTTAGCTTCCGTTCTTGCTGTCTTGAATTTATCGATGGTGTCACCGTGATTATCTAATTTCAATAACACTTTAATTTTTAACATTGAAGCCATCATTGCTGCAGTCTTTGAAATTCGTCCCCCCTGTTTGAGTTGGTCTAAGCTTTTAGGATATACATAAGAAGCGGTATCTTTGAAAAAAACATTATTCAAGTAATTTTCTATTTCAAATACATCTTGATTTTTTTCGTTTAGTTTATGAATTGCTTTTATACTTTCTTGCACTGGACCGGCTAAGGTTTGTGTATCAATAAGACTAACATTATCAAGACCGGCCTCATTAATTCCGTTTTGAAATGAGGAATAGGTTCCCGATAATTTAGAAGTTAAACTAAGAATAAAAATATGATCATAGTCTCGTTGCTTAATCTTTTGTAATAATTCGATAATCACACCAAGATTTGGTTGAGAAGTTTTTAAGGGAACATTTTTTCGAATAAGTTCGACCACTTCTTCTTTTGTGATATTTACTTGATCTGAATATTCTTTATTGTTGTATACGATTGTTAGTGGTGCTATATAGATATTAAATTCCTTTATTTGTTTTTCTGTTAGTGCGACTGAAGAGTCACATACAATTGCTAGTTTTTTCATATTCATCCTCCGATAGATTAGATTATACATAGATATACTTTGACTGTCAAAGGATTTATCGTTCTGTTTTACTACTTTCGCTAAATAGCATATAATATACATATGAAAAAAACTGATTACAAAACAATTAAAAATGAACTTATATGTGAGCAAATGATAAAGAAATCAAAGTTTATTACTTATTTAGCTCCCGTTCAAAATGAGGACGAGGCAAAAGAGTATTTAAATAATATAAAGAAGGAGCATTATAAAGCGACTCATCATTGTTCTGCATATATATGTGATGAAATTGAACGTTCTAATGATGATGGTGAGCCCGCTTCAAGTGCAGGTATGCCTATGTTAGAGGTTCTTAGGGGTAATAACTTGAACTATGTTATTGCTGTGGTTGTTAGATATTACGGTGGTATTCAATTGGGTGTTGGAGGCTTAATTCGTGCTTATGGTTCAAGCGTAAGCTTAGCTATTGAAGAAGCGACAATTATGGTTCCTAAAAAGATTTATGACTTTAAATTAAATTTTCCTTATGAGTATATTAACGAAGTCGAAACTCATTTGGATAGTTTTGCCTTTGTTGATAAAAGAGATTATTCCGATAAAGTAGATTATTATATTTATACAGATAAAAAAGAACTCTTGGAGGAACTTAGCGATTTAACTAGAGGTGAAATTGAAATAGATGCCTTGGGATATCGCATAGAATACATTGAGGAGAAATAATATGGAAATTAAAGATGAACTTCGCGCTCATAAGTTAAAATATACAAAACAAAGATATGCTGTTTTGGAGGTTTTGAAAGAAAGTGAAATTCCCTTAACAATTAATCAGATAAAAGATAATCTTGATATTACAATGGATTTATCTACAATATATAGAATACTTGATGCTTTTGAAGAAAAGAAAATCTTAAATAAAACAGTTCCGTTAGAACCTTCTCTTGCTGTCTATGATTATAATCGAGACATTCATAAACATCATGTAACATGTTTGAAGTGTTCTACAATCTTGGTTATTGAATCATGCCCTTTAGAATCATATGAAGAGCAAGTGGAAAACAATACTGGATTTATAATTAAAAAACATCAATTAGAACTTTATGGTATTTGTCCAAAGTGTCAGAAAGAAAGTGTAAGTCATGAATGATAAAAGATCAAAATTAGGAATGCGTGTTGGTGCAGTAGGTATTTTAAGTAACCTATTGCTTTTTGTTATGAAAATTGTTGTGGGTATAGCTTCAAATAGTACCGCAATTATTGGTGATGCAATTAATAACCTATCTGATTTTCTGTCATCGTTGATTACTGTGTTTGGTTTTAAATTATCGAGTCTACCCCCTGATCGCGAACATCCTTATGGTCATGCACGCTTTGAATTAATTAGTGGATTTGTCATCTCGATAATAATGTTATATCTTGGAATTGATGTTTTTAGGGAATCCTTTTTACAAATTCTCAATCCAGATAGCCTTTTATCCTCTCCAACTATGTTTATTATTTTATTTATTTCTGTAATTGTGAAGATCTTTCAAATGTTGTTTTACAGAAGAATGTTTAATATAACTAAATCTGAAGTTATCGAAGCTAATATAAAAGATAGCAGAAATGATGTATTAATCACTTCATCAATTATTATTGGGATATGGGTACAATCAATAAGTGGTTATCGAGTTGATGGATTTTTAGGAATTCTTATTTCAATTCTAATTATTTGGTCTTCTTTGACTATGTTGAAAGACTTTGTTCATGATCTTCTAGGATCAAGACCTGACGAAGCATTAATTGAGGGTATCCAAAATATCTTTGACTCTGCTGATGATATTATAGGTTATCATGATCTAATCATTCACTCTTATGGAGTAAATCGTCATTATGCAACGGTACATGTTGAAATTGATAAAGATACCAGCTTAGAAGACGCTCATACCATTATTGATAAGTTAGAGTATAGAGTACTGAAGGAATTTGATGTAGATATGGTTATTCATTTAGATCCACTTGATTTAGATAGTCCATTACTTTTAGATTTGAATCGGAAAGTTGAGGCTAGCCTTTATCAAATAGATCCCCGACTTACATACCACGACTTGAGACTGTTCCATAATAACTTAATTTTTGATGTTGTTGTGCCAGAAAAAATTGACTTGAGTGACCAAGAATTATTAGAAAAGATAAGTGAGTGTTTAAATGATGAACCCTATCGTGTAAAAGTAACCTTTGACAGAAATTATTTATTAGATTAAAAAAACAGTTTCATAATAGAAACTGTTTATATTTTTAAGACTTCTCCAATTTCAGGAATAATCCCTTTAGTGTCTTTTAATCCCGATACAAATCTTTCAGGATTTTGTTTTATGATAGGGAAAGTATTGTAATGAATTGGAATCGCAGTTTTTGCTTCAACAAGTTTTGCTGCTTGAATAGCATCTTTAATACCCATTGTGAAATTATCGCCAATTGGTAGAAGTGCCAAGTCTACCGGTGCAAATAATGACATATCAGAAAATAAAGCGGTATCGCCTGCATGATAAACTTTTACATTATCAATTTCAAGTAATAATCCAGCGGCAAGTCCTAAGGGAATATTTTTTCCTTCCCAATTCAAGCTTGAAGAATGTTGTGCATGGGTGAATTTAATTTTTCCAAAATCGAATTTATATGATCCCCCAATATTCATACCATGGGTTTTAAGTCCTTGCTTTTCCAGAAAGTCTGCTAATTCGACCATAGCAATAACTGTAGCATCATTATTTTTAGCGATTTCAATTGTATCTCCGAAATGGTCATTGTGCGCATGAGTTAATATAATGTAGTCAACTTGAAGTGTTTCAGGATCCAAGTCTGATAAATCATTGCCACTAATGAATGGATCAATAATAATTTTCTTACCAGTATTTGTTTGTATAAGAACACAAGAATGTGAGTGCCATGATAATAACATAAGATTACCTCCTACTTGTATTATACTAAAATAATTGTAAAATGATAATTCAAGGTGTATAATGTAAATACTTAGGTGCGCCTAATAAAATGAGAGGAATGATTGAATTGATGACTCCAAGTCGTGAAGATTATATAAAAGCTATTTTTAATCATAATGAAAAAGGGGATAAATTAAATAACAAAGATTTGTCCGAAATCCTATCTGTATCTGCAGCTTCTACAAGTGAGATGATTCGTAAACTAATTGCAAGTGGTCATGTTAATAGAAATAAAAAATTGGGTCTAACTCTGACAGATTTAGGTAGACAAGAAGCTAAAACCCTTGTTATGAAACATCGTCTTTGGGAGGTGTTTTTAGTTAATCATCTAGGATTCTCTTGGACAGAAGTTCATGATGATGCAGAAGTGTTGGAGCATGTAACCTCTGATAAGTTAGCAAAACGTCTTAATGAGTTTTTAGAAGAACCGAAATTTTGTCCTCATGGTGAAGTAATTTATGGAAATGCTGATGAGGTTAAGGATCATACGATTGCTTTAAGCCACATGAAACCAAATGATACTGGTGTTTTTAAGAAAGTTAGAGATACAGGGGAATTATTAGAATACCTTGAACGCATTAATTTTAAACTGGAAGATCGTTTTGAAGTCTTAGAAATCTTACCTTATGAAGGACCTATTGTTTTGAAGATAAATGGTGAAAAGACATCTGTTAGTTATAATGCATCAAAAGATATATATGTTCTAAAAGATTAGATATATTCTGTGTTATAATTAAAAAAGATTAGGTGATGAGATGGAACTAGCAATTTTAGATGCAATTCAAAGACTAAGAACGCCATATTTAGATATGTTTTTTTCTGTTTTAACAAGAATGGGTGATCATGCAGAAATATGGTTATTATTAGTTTTTATTATGTTTTGGAAAAAGGAAAGAAGGTCTACAGCCTTTTTAGCAATCGTTAGCATCGCTATAGAACTATTGATTGTTAGTGTGATTTTAAAACCTTTATTTATGCGCGCTCGTCCTTACACTCTTGCCGATATAGAACTATTAATACCTATTCCTATTGGCTCAGCATTTCCATCGGGACACAGTGCTAGTTCATTTGCAGTTGCTTTTCTCTTGTTTAGAGAAAATGCGAGCTATAAATATTTAATTTTATTCACCGCCTTTTTGATGGCGTTTTCTCGATTGTACGTATATGTTCATTACCCAAGTGATGTTTTAGTAGGTTCGCTGATTGGAATTATCATTGGAGAATGTGTCTACAGAAATCAAGCATTCTTCATAGAAATCTTTAATCGATGCTTAAGAAAAGTGAACTTATCTAAATATCAAATTTAAAGGGAGGCTATCATGAAGAAAAAAAATATCGTTTTTAACACGATCGTTACATTTTATGTCATGATGACTATGACGTTTTTCTCCCTTATGATTTTTGGGGAGTCAATGACGAGTTTTCAAAATATAATTAATATTTTAATTACAGTAGTATTACCAATGCTCTATGTACCTAAGCAGTTGAGAAAAATGAATTTACTTAAAAATGAGTATAAAATAAAAAGAAATATTAAACCCTTTACTTTCATTGCAATGATCATTTGGATTTTTCTTTGTACGAAACTACTTCCTATGCTTGGTGATTTTATTTTTGGGGTCAATGAATTAGGATTTATTAAAGAATCAAAATCGATTACAGTATTTATCTCAATTGTAGTGCTAGGTCTAGGTTTGATTTTAATCTACTTATATCAAATAAATAAAGATGTGGAAAAGAAAAAGGAAACTTTAAATCAATAAAGTTTCCTTTTATTCTATAAATTTTTAAGATATAGATTAAACAATTCCTCTCTTTGTTTTAAGTAAATTTGATTGTCTAATACTGGAAAGGTACGATTTGTTAATATGATTAATGAGCGATTGTTTTCAAAATCAATAAATAGTAGAGGTCCGGTGGAACCGGTATGGTATAAATTTTTTTCATTGAAACGATTCCATCCATAAGATCTTTCTCCAATATTTGTAGATTCCATAAGTTCAATTGTATTTGAACTTATGATTTTTTTATTGAGAAGCCCTTTTACAAATAAAATCATATCATTTAATGTGGTAAAAATACCTGCGTTCCCAGAAACACCACCTAGTGCAAAAGATGTTTGATCATGAACTCTTTCTTGGATTATCCTTCCGTCTTCTAGAAGCTCTGTAGGTGCTGCATTGAGCCCGTTAAATGATGTATTACTCATTCCGAGTGGTTTAAATATATTTTCTTCTAAACTTAAATTTAAGTGTTTGTCAATACGCTCTATGATTTCTCCAAGAAGAACATAATTTATACAAGAATAGACCGTTGTTCCATATTGATTATCAATGTAATCATTCATTGAATAGATATAATTTTTAAGTTTGTTACCAGAAAGTTGGTATCGAGTACGTACACTAGGCATCATACCGCTTCTGTGCAATAGAAGATCTGATATTGTTATGGATTCATTTTCAAACTCAGAGATGATTGAATTTACTTTTGTATCTAAATTTATTTTCCTATCATCAATTAGTTGAAATATTCTAATTGTGACAAATATTTTTGTTAATGAGGCAACATCGTATCGGGTATCGGGAGTACATTCTTTTGTGCCATTACTTGTACCCAAGGAAATAGTTTCAATATCGTCATTATTTATCGTTGCACAGACAATACCCAGGATACTTTTGCTTTCTATAATTTCATTTAGCTTAGTGTCTAACTTATTCATAATTTGCTCCTTTTATAAAAAATGGTAGAAAAATAGGCCCACTAGATTTTAGTGAACCTTTAGATGTCATTTTAATTTGGTGGAGATGGCGAGAGTCGAACTCGCGTCCAGGAAATGTTCCACATTCAGATGTCTACAGTTTATTCTGTTTCTAGATAATCAAAGCTTGAGCAACAGACAAACCTTACTTTGATGTGCTCTTTGATTTTCGAGCAATGCATCGAGCATACATTGCCTTATTCTTTGTTGGTTTGTTGATTCTACTTACCCAAAGAAAAAGCTTATAGAATCATGCTGCAGCGTAATCGCTAATTAAGCAGCAAATTGTAAACTGTTGTTTCCAGTTATTTTGTTTTGGTTTTAGGTAACCAACCACTGCGACCTGAATCAAACTAAATCCTGTCGAAACCATGACATCCCCATGGATAAATTATAACAAAAGACCATTCTATAAGCAAGAAAAGGAACCCATAGGGTCCCTTTAGATACTTAATAAAATATGTGAGTTAGAAGATGAAGATTATATTGTTATTAAGTATGACAACGTTTGGTTGCAAGTACATAATAATCAATATATTGACATTTGTGTTTTTAATTGTCTAAACGACCTCAAAAATGTCATGAAAGTTTATTTTAAATATTTATTCATCCAATTGTGTATTTCTTCTAAGCGTGTTAAACGATTTTTCGGACTACCAGATCTTGATAGGTCATGATTTTCATTTTTGAACCAGATGAATCGTGTATCAACACCTTTTTCTTTAACAACCGTATACAATTGCATTGCTTGTTCAACTGGACAACGATAATCTTGCTCCGAGTGAATGAATAGTAATGGTGTGTTAATGTTTTGAGCATGTTTTAATGGAGATTGTTCCCACATTTCATCATGTTTTTCATATGGATTAGCATCAGTTTGATCGCTAGCGAAGTAATAACCAATGTCTGAGGTTCCATAGAAGGATATCCAATTAGAGATGCTTCTTTGGGTAGCTGCTGCTTTAAAGCGGTCAGTGTGACCTACTATCCAGTTTGTCATAAATCCACCATAGGATCCGCCAGTAACCCCAACTTTATCAGGATCGATAGGATATTTTTCTAAAACCAAATCGGTAAATGTCATTAAGTCATCATAATCGATAGTTCCATACTTACCTCTGATATCGGCAAAATCATCTCCGTAAGCATCCCCACCTCGTGGATTGGCGAAGAAGACAAAGTAACCATCATTAGCCCAGACTTGCATTTCATGATAAAACACATCAGAATAAATTGTTTTTGGACCACCGTGTATATCTAAGATTGCTGGATATTGGACGCCTTCAACATAATTTCTAGGGTAAAGAATCCAACCATCTAATTTTTGTCCGTCATTTTCAAATTGAATGTGCTCTGGTTTCGCAATGTATTTGTTCTCTAAAATATTATTATTAAACATGGATACAAGCTTTGTTTCTTTCTCATCGATAAAAGCAAGCTCTTGTAAACGATTATCAGAGAGATGGATTGTCATGATTTTTGATTTGTAGAAAATCCAATTGTCAATGCTTCCCTTTGGTTCAATAACGATTTCGATTTTTTCTCCGTCAAAACTATAAAGACGATTACTTGTATGATAAGTACCGATAAAGTAATATACATTATCAACAATTCTCCGATTTTTACCTCCGCCCAATCGAGCATCACTTCCAATTGAGTTATTGGCACTTAATGAAAACTCATGTACAAATTTTAGCTCATTATTCTCCAGTAGATAAAAATCACTGTTCTCATTGATACCGTGTGATTTCATATCATTGGCCATTAAATAGAGCTTATTGTTGAGTGGAATTAAATCCGCAATTGAATAGTCATTTTTATCGTAAAGAGTTTCTCTTTTTTTAGTTTTAATATTGTATGAATAAACTTGATCATGAAATGTTAAAACTTGAGAATTAGGGATTGAAGTAAAATAAATTAAAGATGTTTCTTTATCAAAATAATAATTACTTACAATTTCATCGAATGATGAGATTTGCTCATATTTATTATCGAGCTTATTATAAATGAATAATTGATTAACTTTTGAACGTGTGAATGTCTGTCCATTACTGTAAAAAGGAATGGTCTCTATGATTTCATATAAATTAGTATCGTGTTCTTTAGGTTCATTGAAAAAATCAGGATTTAAAGATGAAGATACGATGTATTGCTCCTCATCAATTTTTTCAAATGATGATGCAGGGAAAGGCAACGAAAATTCTTCCAGTAATTCCTTAGTAAAAATATTAACGATCTTTACTTTGGTCTCTTTTTCTTCTGTTTTGGGCAGTAGAACTGTTTCATCAGTTTCCCAAAAATAACTAGGTCCATCTTTTAGGTTAATTAAATGTTTTTGTGCAAAACCATCACTTAAATAAAGTTCGTATTCGTATTTATTTTTCTCATAATTAGCGTGTGCTTTAACAAATGAAAAATACTCTTTGTTAGGACTGTTTTTTAATGATGATAAATATTGGTATTCTAAAAAATCTTTATTCTTTAATTGTTCCATAAATCATTCTCCTTATTAAATAATTATATCACAGATGATTTTTATAAAAATGTAATAAAAAAAGAATCTTTAGAGATTCTTTTGTTTTGGAAGTGGTAAGATGCTAAGAAAGGCGGAAAAGAATGTGGCAACAATACCTGATGCGAAACCAGTATTATACAGGTTAAGGCCGGCATGAAGACTTCCAAGTTGAATGGATATAAATGCATTCATAAAGCTAGCAATAATTCCTATGAAGAAGCCGAATTTTACAGTAATTGGTGATAATGCTGTACCAAACATGGCAGCAAATATCATAGCGGGACTATTGGCTTGCCAAAATCCTAAATACTGACCTAATAAAACACCAAGATAGATTGAGGAGATGGTTCGGATATTTTTCCCGTATGCCCCAAATCCAACCACCGCAAGGAATGCACCTAAAGTGGGTCCGTTTAGTGGCGCATTGATGAATTGAAGATAAATTAAAGTCAAAATGCCGTTTAAGGACATGTTCATAAGACTTGTATAAATACTATAAATATTAATATAATCAACATCTTTAATTGTATCTTGCCTTGTTAGTTGGATGAGTCCTTTGAGAGAACGTTCTTTATAAAGAGAAACTAAAAATATGAACGTTAGAAAAAGTAAAACAATTTTAGGATTGATTGTATCGCTGGACCAGTGTGAAACAGAGTGGGCTTGATAGCCGAAAAGTTTTAGAAATGAAACATAAATGATACTTGTAAATCCAAGAGCAAATCCTACACCATATAAAGTGAGACCTTTATGCATAGTTTTAAGGTGTAAAGTTAAAGGGATAATGATCCATCCAATTGATAGTCCGGCAATAATTGATAGGATTAGTCTTTGAAAGCTTCCTATATTTATATGAAACATGAGTTCACTAACAAAGGGAGCGAATCCGGTAGATGTTAGGATAAATGGGATTGTTTTTTGAATGTCTTCTTTATGATATTTTGTATAAAGTAATCCACCTAAAATGATTGGAGTGGCATTTATGGGGTTTTTGCCAAAGAATGAGAATGCTCCTAATAGAAATATAGAAGAAACAACAACTCCGGTAAGTTCTATGTCTAGAAACCATAATAAAAACGTCGATCCCAACATCATGAGACCGACGTTTAAGAAAGTAGTTCCTTTACCAGCAATTTGAAAGTAATCAGCAACTAAAGCATCTGATGTTGTTATTAGATGTTTTAGTGATTCAATGGATGTACCATTTATTATACCAAGTATAATAAAAAACAATGATACTAAGAGTAAGGTTTTACTTCGAGCTTTCATAAAAATTACCTATTAATTAATTCATAGTGAGGCTCTTTCAAATCCTCGTTAAAGGTGATGCTTAAATCTGCATTATCGAAAAACCATGCGTCATTTTTTTCTACGTAAAAGTTAATTCCTTTTACTACTTCTGTATGGAATGGTCTTGATGGTTCAACTTTATCCATTGCGATTGAGAATCCACCATGTGGACCGTATACTTTACCAAAAAATTTAATGCTGTCTCCTTTGTTTAAATTGAGCTCCTCAATAAACCAGTTTGCAGCTTCTTCTGTTATAGTTAATTTCATAAAAATCCTCCATCTATTCTATAAATATACTAACATACCTATTCGCGATAGCGAGTCATCATGCTTCTAAATAATTCTGCAGTTGTTGGCGGGGTGAAAGTAATTGCGTTGGCTCCTGCATTCACTGTTGCCTCGACTGATTCATTATTTGGTCCCCCTGTTGCAATGATTGGCACATCTGGGAACTTTTCTCTAATCGCTTTAACAACTTCTGGCGTACGTGCTGCTGCAGATACATTAAGTATGTCAGCTCCAGCATCAAGTCGTCCTTGGATGTCTTCATTTTCATTTAAGACAGTTACAATAACTGGGATTTCTAATCTTTGTTTAATAGAGCTTATAACTTGGTTTTTAGTAGGTGCATTCACAACCACTCCCATTGCTCCTTGTTGTTCTGCATCAACAGCAAGACCAACAACTCGTGGACCTCTGGTGGTACCTCCTCCAACTCCTGAGAAGACCGGAATATCAGCTGCTTGGGTTATAGCGTGACTGATAACTGGTTGAGGTGTAAATGGATAGATGGCAATTACAGCATCTGCATTACAGTTGCGTATAATTGCTACATCAGTAGTAAAGACAAATGATCGAATTACACGACCAAAAACTTTTATACCAGAAGCTTTGTCAACGGCTTCTGGAACTTTAATAATATTTGAACGTAAATTTC
>CAZRNT010000002.1:0-11314 GCA_964601525.1 uncultured Erysipelothrix sp. | reverse complement strand
GAATCATCCTTTTCTGCACAGCAACATTATAACAAATCTAAAAGCAAAAGATTTAATATCTTGGATTTCATAAACTTTCACATAACTTTTTTTTATAAAAATACTTATGTTTATGGTAGAATGTGAGTATTAATAAGAAGAGAGGACTTTATGGAAATATTCAATTTAAGGGCATTAAGCCAAAAACAACGTTTTAATTATGCAATTGTGAGTGGACTTCTCGCTGCAATTGTTTTGGGGGTGCTTACTGGACTGATTAGACAGACAATTAATTTTTCGTTCATTGTTTGGGCGATAGGTTATGGTGTAGCGATGACAATAAAAAAACTTGGACGAGGAGTACAGGTAAAGTTTTCAGTCTTAGGTGCAATTTATGCCTTCATTGGTATTTTAATTTCTTAACTTTTGGTTTGGCAAGAGTTCTTGATCCTTCAGCATATTTAACAGTAATAACATTAGTATTGAATGAGGACATTTCATCAATTGTTTGGCTTGTTTATCGTTTAATAGCTATCTATATTGCTTATAATTATTCGAGGGTAATCTAGTGTTTAGTAGGGAAACATGGGCAGAAGTTTCCTTGGATAATATTAAGGAGAACTATCAATTTATCAAAAATGAGTTGAAGAATACTCAGATTGTTCCTGTTGTTAAAGCAAATGCATATGGGCATGGTGATTTCGAAGTTGCATCTATTTTTGATAAAAATCCTGATGTCCCCTTTCTTTGTGTTGCAAGTTTAGATGAGGCCATCTCATTGAGTAGTAAAGGAATAGAGAAAGATATTTTAATCTTTAGTTATGTCAATCCCAAATTCGTCTTAGAGAATAATAATTCCCAATTTATTTTCACAATACCTTCTTTAGATTGGTATTTGGAAGTGAGTGGTAAAGCACGATTTCATTTAGAGATAAATACTGGAATGAATCGAATGGGAGTTAAAGATAAAACTGAGATTAATCAAATAATAGAGGAATCTGTTGGTGATATTGAAGGAATTTATACTCATTTTATTTCTTCTGAATATGAAAAGCGTACTTTAGAGCAGTTAAATAGATTCGAAGAGATATTAAAAGATCTCAAGTGTGAATTTAAATTTGTGCATGCTGGAAATGTTTCTTATGAACTATATAATGAAGCAGAAATATTTAATGCATGTCGTATTGGTTTAGCTTTATATGGTTATAAAGATGCTTATGAATTAAAACCAGCTCTGTCTCTATTTTCTCAAGTTATTTATATTGAGAAAGTAAAAGCAGGTGAAACGATTGGTTACTCTTATGCTTATGAAGTTAAAGACAATGCTTTCGTAGCAACAATCCCGATTGGTTATGCAGATGGATTTTTTACAAATCAGTCACATCTGGATGTATTTATTAACCATAATAAATTTAAAATTGTGGGTGGGACTTGTATGGATCAAAGCATGATTTTATGTGACGATACAGTTTCGATAGGAGATACTGTTGAATTAATTAGTCCAAAAAGAACGGCAAAAATGATTGCCGATATTAATAATATGAAAGTCTATGAAGTTTTAGTGCTTATAGGTAATCGTGTCAATAGAATATATAAATAAAGAGCTTATGTATAGCTCTTTTATTTTTAGTGATATAATAATCATATGAGGTGGTCATATGAAAAAAATAGGTTTAGCATTGTCGGGTGGAGGAGTTAAGTCTTTTTCTCAGTTACCAATATTAAAAGCTTTGGATAGTGAAGGAATTAATATAGATGCTATTTCAGGAACATCAATGGGATCGGTTCTTGCTGCTTTTATGGCTGTAGGTATGCCGGTTGATGAATTAATAGATGTGGCTTTAGAATTAGAAAAAGAAGTTCAAGAAATGAAAATCTTCTCGAGACCTTTTTTAAAGTTGATATCTGTTGCCAAGGATCGCGAGAGTAGTGGTTTTGTAGATGGTATTATTTTTGAAGAATTGATGAATAAATATTTGGAAAAATATAATGTAGAAAACATAAGAGATGTGAAAATTCCTTTGGCAATTCCGGCTGTTGATATAATTACTGGTAAAGTTATTGTATTTGTTTCTCATCCTGAGGAGTTTAAGAGCTTAGATGAGAATTGGGTTGTTATCTCAGATGTTAGTTTGGCTAAGGCTGTGAGAGCTTCTTGTTCATTCCCTTTTGTGATTGATGCCTGTCCGTTAGAGGATTATCATTTAACGGATGGTGGTGTGAGGATGAATTTACCGTTACCTTTAATTGAAGCCTATGGAGTTGATCAATCCATCGCTGTAACAATGCATAGTGAAAGTGATTTTGAAGACTTTGACTCATTTTTTGCATTGGCCAACCGAATTACGGAATTGGGTCGTATTGAACAGGATAAGCATTTATTAAAAGAAGCGGATGTAGTAATTAATGTACCGCTTGATGGTGTATGGGTTTTTGAAGTTGGTAAAGGTAAATATACTATGGATGCTGGATTAAAAGTTGTTGAAGGAAAGATTGATGCGCTAAGTGAATTAAAGCATGAGAAAACATGGATTGAAAAACTCTTTGAAAGGAGTAAAAAATAATGGATTATAAAACATTGAATAATGGTGTTCGTATTCCTGTTTTAGGATTGGGAACATACAAGATTGATAATGATTCAGTTGAGGATGTTGTTTTAAAGGCTTTAAAGATTGGTTATCGTCATATTGATACTGCAGCAATGTATGGCAATGAGGAAGGTATTGGTAGAGCTATAAAGAAATCGGGAATTCCTCGAGAAGAACTCTTTATCACAAGTAAATTAAACAATACTGATCAAGGTTATGATGAGTGCATTGATGCATTAAATGAAAGTTTAAATAAACTAGGTTTAGAATATTTGGATTTATATTTAATTCATTGGCCTTCTGAAGATTCTCTTGATTCTTGGAAAGCAATGGAGAAACTTTATGAAGAAGGTAAAATAAGAGCGATTGGCCTATCTAATTTCCATAAGAAACATCTTGATAGATTATTAGAAATTGCTGAGGTAGAACCTGTGGTTAATCAATATGAGCGTCATCCATATTTACAGCAAAAAGAATTATATAAATTAAGTCTTGAGCATAATATGGTTCCTGAAGCTTGGTCACCTATTGCAAAAGGAAAAATATTAGATGATAAGGATTTAGAGAAAATAGCTTATAAACATAATAAGACGATTCCTCAAGTAGTACTAAGGTGGCAATTGCAAAGTGGTTATATCATTTTCCCAAAAACTGAAAATGAAGATCGATTATCAGAAAACTTCGATATCTTTGATTTTAGTTTAGATCCTGAGGATATGTTATTAATTGAGTCTTTAGATAAAGATTTAAGGCTTGGAACAAATCCTGATAGTAAAAATATTTAAATTAGAAAAATAATGGAATAAATTCACAATCTAAATGCGAATAGAACTGTGTATTTATATAACTTGAGACTGAAATTGAACTAGTATCCTATATGGATACTAGTTTTTCTTTATAAATTATATATTTCACATGTATGAAAAATATAATTCATTTAAATGAATTTCTTTGTGCAAAGTACTGTTTTATCAAAATTTCTATGATATACTTTAATAGTAATGATAATGATTATCAATATTAAATTTATAGGAGGAAATTATGACAAAAAAAGATTTATTGAGTTTTAGAGAAACTTTCATCAGTGGAGTACTGATGTTGTTTGGTTATTTCTTAGATAAACCGATATTGCTCATTTTAGCAATTATCATTGGTGGATATCAACAAACAAAGGAAGGTTTAATTGATACTTTCGAAAACAAACATTTGAATGTTGAATTGCTAATGATACTTTCAGCTATGGGAGCATCTCTAATTGGTTACTATATGGAAGGTGCTGTTCTTATTTTCATATTCTCTCTTTCTGGAGCTCTTGAGGAATTGACCTTGGACAGAAGTAAAAGAGAAATTCGTTCCCTTATGGAACTACAGCCAACAGAAGCAACTGTTTTATTGGAGAATGGTGAAACAAAAACTGTTGATGTTAATGATTTAAAAATTGGGGATAGTGTAATTGTTGCGGTGGGAGAAACAATTCCTATTGATGGAATGATTACTCAAGGTAAAAGTAGTATTGAAGAAGCTGCTATTACTGGTGAATCTCTTCCTGTAGAAAAGGCTTCGGGAGATTCTGTATTTGGTGGTACTTTAAACGTGAGTCATCCTTTAACTATTAAGGTTAATAGTGATGTAAGTGAAACATTGATTCAAAAAATTGTGAAAATGGTTGATGATGCGCAGAATTATCCTTCAAAAACTGCTCGTTTCATTGATAATTTAGAGGATCAATATGCTCGTGTAGTTCTTATAGTTGTTGCCTTGGTGATTATTATTCCAATCGCTTTTATGGGACATACATTTGAACAAGCATTTTATCGTGGAATGATATTACTTGTTGTTGCTTCACCTTGTGCTTTAATTGCATCTGTTACTCCAGCTACTTTATCGGCTATTTCTAATGGTGCGAAACGTGGTATTTTAGTTAAGGGTGGAGTTCATTTTGAAAATATGATGGATGCGAAAGCAGTTGCCTTTGATAAAACAGGTACATTAACACAAGGAATACCTTCTTTAACAGATTACTATTTCACACTTGATAATGAAGAAGAGATTGCGAATGCTATTATTGGTATTGAACAATATTCTACACATCCTTTAGCAAATGCAATAATTTCAGGATTACTAAAAACTTTTAGTTTAGAAAATCGTCCTAATGCAAGTGATATTGAGGAGAAAGCAGGTTTTGGTGTTGCTGGTTCTTATCATGATGTTCATTATAAAATAGGTAAGTTAGAGTATATGGATGATCAAGATGAAAAGATTGTGGCAAAAGCTAGAGAATGGGCTCATGAAGGTAAGAGTATTGTTTATATACAACAATCAAATAAGATGATTGGGGTATTGGCTCTTATTGATGAAGTTAGAGAAGATTCTAAGCATGTTGTTAATTGGTTAAATAATAATGGAATTGCAACAATCATGATTACTGGTGATAATGATGAGACGGCTAAAAACATTGGTGAGAAAATTGGTGTTCAGAGAATTATATCTCAAGCTCTTCCTGATGAGAAAGCCAATATCATTAGAGAACTTGAAGAGGAGTTTGACACGGTCATAATGATTGGTGATGGTATTAATGATGCTCCAGCCTTAGCGAATGCTTCGATTGGTGTTGCTATGGGTAGTGGTACTGATATTGCTATGGAAGCTGCCGATGTTATTTTAGTTCAAGATGATATTTCAAGTATTCAGTATGCAATCCAACTATCACAAAGATTAAGAAAGATTGTAATTCAAAACATTACGTTCTCATTTGCGGTTATATTGTTCTTAGTGTTTGCGAACTTCTTTGATAAGATTAATTTACCTATTGGAGTTGTTGGTCATGAAGGTAGTACAATATTGGTTATTCTAAATAGTTTAAGATTGTTGAAGCCAATTAAAAAAGATTAGTTATAAAAAGTGTTCCCTCTGGGAGCATTTTTTAATTCTTAAATACTTCTTAACCTTGACGGACTTGTAATATAACATATACTAATAGAGTAATTAATAAGGAAATATAATGCTTTGAATATGGCAAAGTAGTGTCTACCGATCTACCGTAAATAGGTCGACTATCGTGACGGAAACAATAAGATTGTTTTCTTTTTGAACTATATTTGATTTATCGAATAAATTAACTAAAGGAGGGGAAAATGAGAACGACAGAATTAAGAAGTAGTATTGCCTTGGTTGGTTCAACTTTTATTGGGGCAATCATAATGGGAGTTTGTGTATACTTTAATTTTAGTGTTTTTCAGTCTATATCAATAATGATAGTAAATATTTTTATCTTATATTACTTATTCAAATAACTTATCATCAAACTTGACATCGTCTTGATATAACATATACTAATAGAGTATTTAATAACCAAATATAATACTTTGAATATGGCAAAGTAGTATCTACCGATCTACCGTAAATAGGTCGACTATCGTGGTGGGAACATTAAGATCGTTTTCCCCTCGATCTTTTTTATTTGGTTTATTGAATAAACTAGCTAAAGGAGAGGAGAAAACATGAAAAAATTCTTTAAGCTTGAGGAATACAATACAACTGTAGGTCAGGAGGTATTGGCAGGAGTTACGACTTTCTTTACTATGGCCTATATTTTATTTGTTAACCCATTAATTTTATCGGATGCTGGTCTTCCGTTTAATGGAGTATATATCGCAACAATCTTAGCGGCTGTTGTAGGTACATTAATTATGGGTTTATATGCTAACTTGCCTTATGCACAGGCCCCAGGGATGGGTTTGAATGCATTCTTTACGTATACTGTTGTTATTTTACATGGTTATACATCCTATGAAGCGTTAGCGTTGGTATTTGTATGTGGGATTGTTAATATCTTAATTACAATTACAAGCTTTAGGAAGCATTTAATTAATGCTATTCCAGAAACTTTACAACAGGCAATTGGTGCTGGAATTGGTTTATTTATTGCTTATATTGGTATGTTGAATGTTAATTTAATAAAATTTGGTGCAGTTCCAGAATTAACAAATTTTGCAGATCCAAATGTTTTATTAGCTTTAATAGGATTGGTCATCACAATTATATTAATGTTGAAAAAAGTTAAGGGTGCAATGTTATTAGGAATTGTTATCACAACAATCATTGGTATTCCAATGGGTATCGTTGATGTAAGTGGAACATTAAGTTCTGGTCAAGGATATTCAGCTGTCTTTGCTGATTTTTCAACAATCTTTGGTAAAGCTTTAGGTAGCGAAGGGATTGTTAGTTTATTTAAGAATCATTCATTAACTAAAATTATTCCTATCGTATTGGCCTTTAGTTTAACTGATACATTTGATACTATTGGTACATTTATTGGAACGGGAAGACGTTCAGGAATCTTTAGTGAATCAGATCAAGATAATTTAGAAACAGGTAGTGGATTATCAACTCGTTTAGAGCGTGGATTGTTTGCGGATGCTTTTGCTACAATGGCTGGAGCTGTCTTTGGAACTTCAAACGTTACAACTTTTGTTGAGAGTTCAGCAGGTATTGAAGTTGGTGGGAAAACAGGATTAACAGCTGTTACTACTGCAGTATTGTTCTTGTTGAGTATTTTGATTGCTCCTATTATTGGTCTTGTACCAGCTGCTGCAACGGCACCGGCATTAATTATTGTTGGTATTTTAATGAGTGCATCTTTTGCAGATATAAAATGGGGAGACTTTGAAATCGCAATCCCTGCTTTCTTTACAGTTATTATGACTGTATTGAGCTACAGTATTTCAAATGGTATTGCATTTGGTTTCTTAGCATATATCTTGGTTAATGTTGTTCAAGGTAGAGCTAAAGAAGTTCATCCTATTGTTTATGGTAGTGCGGCATTGTTTATTTTAAACTTTGTAATGACTGCCTTGGAAGCATTAAAAGCTTTATAAAATAGCATTTGTAGTATATATTTGAGAACCTCCTTATAAAAGGAGGTTTTTTTATTGTTTTAAATAGAAATTAGTAAGCGCTTTAATTGTTAAGTAAATCACTAGTTTCACAATTGAGACATCTAATAAGTGTAAAATGGTAAAATATACCATTTTTATATACTTGTGAATAAAATAGTTTGTGAAATAAATATGTTTTAGTGTGTGAATTTGTTAAAGTATCTATGTGAAGAGGTTTACTCTACAGTGTAGAGAAGAAAGAGGAGGAAGTTATGAAAAAAACTGAGAATATTTTCGGTTTTGTTTTACTTGCTTTAAGTCTTGTATTGGGGAAAAGATTTCTAGCGAGCGATATGTTATTTTTTAGATTAGTTATTGGTCTTGCATTGGGTTATACATTAACTCGTGCATATACAGGATTTGCTGGTAGTGTGAATAGAGCATTTAATACTGGTTCAACTCGTTTGATGAAGGCATTAATGTTTATGTTCTTTATTACATCTGTATTAACAGCTGCATTCCTATACAAATCAGGAATGGCTCCTGGTGAAATGGAATTTGGTTTATGGATCAACCCTATCAGTTTAGGTTTAATTTTTGGTGGAATGTTGTTTGGTTTTGGAATGGCATTTTCATCTTGCTGTGCTTCAGGAGTTTTAACGGACTTAATCACAGGATTGCCTCGTGCATTAGTTACTTTAATTTTCTTTAGTATGGGAGTTTACATTGGTTTCCCATTAGCAGCAACAGATTTTGCTACAAAATCATTTGTAACAAGTGAAGTTGGAGCGATGACAGGACGTAATGGTGTCTTTTTACCTGACCTATTTAAATGGGATGGTTTAAATGGTTACCTAGGGGCAATTATTCTTACTGGATTACTTTGTGGATTAGTTGTTGTTTTATCAAACTACTATGAATCAAAACGTAAAAAAGAAGGAACATATACAAGTCATTTTGCTGAAAATATGCAAGATAATATAGCTGATAAGAAAGTTGATACAACAGACTACAATGTAATGGCGCAATCAACATATGAAAGAGTATTCGTCAATGCATGGAGCCTAAAAATGGGTAGTGTTGTTATTGCAATTATCTTTGCATTATTAATGGGTGTTACTAAAACAGGTTGGGGAGCATCAACTCCTTATGGTATCTGGTTTGGTAAGGCGTTAATGGTTTTTGGAGTTTCTCCAGAATCAATTGCAAACTATACAAAAATGTCTGCAGAAGCTTTCCAAACACCATTTTTCCAACATGGAGTTTCAGTTCAAAACTTTGGTATCTTAATCGGTACAGCTATTTACTTATTAACAGCTGGTAAATTTAGTACAACATTCATGTCAGAAATGAATTTAACATTCCGTCAAGCATTGTTATTTGCTTTAGGTGGATTAACAATGGGTATTGGAACAAGACTTTCAAATGGATGTAACGTTGGTGGTTTATATACTCCAATAGCACACCTCTCATTATCAGGATGGGTATTCTTGGTTGTCATGGTAATTGGTGGAGTTATTGGTAATATCTTTGCTAAAAAGTGGTCAGAATAGAAAGAGGTAGAAGATGAGTAAAAGAATATTAATTGTTGGTGGAGTTGCTGGGGGAGCATCAGTTGCTGCTCGAGTACGTAGAATTGATGAACATGCTGAAGTTGTTATGTTCGAAAGAGGACCTAATGTTTCTTTTTCTAACTGTGGTCTTCCATATCACTTAAGTGGAATTATTCCAGAAAGTGATGATTTAGTATTAATGGACCCAACTGTTTTCAAAAATCAATATAATATTGATGCTCGTGTTAATACAGAAGTTATTGCAATTAATAAAGAAGCTAAAACAGTTACTGTTAAAAATTTATTAACAAATGAAGAATCCGAAGAATCATACGATAAGTTAGTTTTAGCACCTGGTGCAAATGCTATCTTACCTGGAAGTATCGAAGGAATTCGTGGAGAAAATGTATTCATCGTTAAGAATGTTGTTGATATAAAAGCATTAACAGCTTTTGTTGAAAAAAATAATGCCGAACACATCACAGTTGTTGGTGGAGGATTTATTGGTGTTGAAGTAGCTGAAAACTTTAGACTTGCTGGGAAAGAAGTTACATTAGTTGAAGCACTTGACCAAATCATGAGTCCTTTTGACCTTGATATGGTTCAAATTTTACATAAAGAAATGTATGACAAAGGTATTGAATTAGTATTAAGCGATGCAGTTAGTTCAATTGCTTCTGACTCAGTTACATTGAGTTCAGGACGTGTTATTGAAACAGGTGCAGTTGTTATGGCAATCGGTGTTTATCCAGAAGTTACTTTAGCAAAACAAGCTGATCTAACTATCGGAGAAACAGGTGGAATCAAAGTTAACCATCATTATCAAACAAGTGATAAAGATATTTATGCAGTTGGTGATGCGATTGAAGTATTTAACTCAATCACTCGTCAAGTAACACGTCTTCCATTAGCTGGACCAGCACAAAGACAAGCTCGTGCTGCTGCTGACCACATGTATGGAATTCCTCATAACAATAAGGGTGTCATTGGTTCTTCAGTAGTTCAAGTATTTGACCTAACTGCTGCTGCAACAGGACTAAACGAAAAAGCAGCTCAAAAAGCTGGAATTCCTTATGACATTGTATATATTATCCCAGGAGATAAAGTTGGTTTAATGCCAGATAGCAATCCATTACATTTCAAATTAGTATATGAATATCCAACAGGAAGAATCCTTGGAGCTCAAGCAATTGGAAAAGGAAATGCTGATAAGCGTATTGATGTCATTGCAACAATGATTACAATGGGTGGAACATTAGAAGATCTAAAAGAATTAGAACTTTGCTACGCACCTCCATTTGGAACTGCTAAAGATGTTGTTAACCATGCAGCATTAGTTGGTTTAAACTTACTATATGGTCGTTTCGAACAAGTTCGTGTTGACCAAGTTAGAGAATTAGTTGAATCAGATGCATTCATTGTTGATGTTCGTGAAGAAGATGAATATGCACAAGGACATTTAATCAATGCAGTAAATATTCCTTTAAGCCAATTCAGAGATCGTATGAATGAAATTCCTAAAGATCGCCCAGTATACTTACACTGTCGTTCAAGTCAAAGAAGTTACAATGCTTTATTAGCATTGCAAGGTAATGGCTATGAAAATGTTTATAACATTTCAGGTTCATACTTAGGAATCTGCTGTCATGAATATTTCAACGATCAAATCACAGGTCGTGAAAAGATTGTTACAGAATATAACTTTAATTAATAAGTAAAATTAAAAAAGATGTATCCTCTAATTTAATTTAGATTTAGAAGGATACATTTTTTTTATTATTGATATATATAGTACTATATTAAAAAGGAGATCTTTGCCAATGAATAAGTTTATAGTCAAGTCCTTAATCCTGTGTAAAATGCTATAATGCGTTTTCTTATTCATTTGTATGTGTGTACTCGATGTATCTTCTTGTTGAAGTAACCCATTCTTCGTCCATATCTTTTAAGATTGCACCGATAAGTCTGGTTGCAGATTCTACATTTGGGAAAATACGAATTACTTTTTCTCTTCTTCTAATTTCTTCATTAAGTCGTTCTAATAAGTTTGTACTTTTTAATCTGTTGTATCTTGTCTTTTCCGAAGCGGTATATTGAAATGATTCTTCGAATCCATCATCCAAACATGTGCACATATTTGGATACGATGCTTCATATTCTTTTATAATATTTTCCTTAGCGATGCGTGCCGCATCAATGTCGTTAATTTTGAATAAGTTTTTAATATCTGTCCTTACTGCTTGCGTATTTTTCTTTGGAAGCTTAGTCATGACATTTCTCATGAAATGGACTTGGCATCGCTGCCAAACGGAATCTG
>CAZRNT010000001.1:32994-37681 GCA_964601525.1 uncultured Erysipelothrix sp. | reverse complement strand
CACTTCTTCTTCAACAGGTTCTTCGCTAAACTCTTCAGCAACCGATTCATCCATTACAAGTTCTTCAGTTGGGCTGCTTTCTTCTGTTGAAATTTCACTTACTTCTTCAAGAACTTCTTCTTCAACAACTTCTTCAGTAATTGTCGCATCAGTTTTTAAAGTTTCTAAATAATCAGCCATTTTTGCCATATAGTCAATTGACTCAGCTTCTAAATCACTTGCAGATTTAATATCAATTCTTTGCTTGGTCAAACGAACAGCTAATCGAGCATTTTTACCTTGTTTACCGATTGCTAATGAAAGTTGGTTGTCATCAACAACAACAATGAGTCCCTTGTTATCTTCATTTGGATATACAGCCAAGACTTCTGCTGGTGAAAGTGCATTTCTTACAAGTTCAACCATATTCTCTGACCATTCAAAGATATCAATCTTTTCGCCATTTAATTCTTCGATAACCTCTTGAACACGAGTACCACGAGGTCCAATACATGCACCGATTGCATCTATGTCTGGATCATGAGAGTACACTGCCATTTTTGTACGATCGCCTGCTTCTCGAGCAATTGCACGAATTTCAACTTGTCCATCAAAAATTTCTGGAACCTCAGTTTCAAACAATCTTTTGACTAACATTGAATCTGCTCTGGAAACTAAGATTTGTGAACCTTTTGTATCACGATTTACATCTGTAATAACAACTTTAAGAGTTTGTCCTTCGCGATATCTTTCACCTTCGATTTGCGCCGATTGTGGCATAACTGCTAATGATTTCCCAAGGTTGACTAAAACAAATTTTTCTTCAACAGATTCAACCATTGCCATAATCATTTCACCAAGTTGACCAATATATTCATCGTAAACAGCTTGTTTTTCTGCTTCTTTTAGTTTTTGTTTAATAACATTCTTAGCTAATGTAACTGCTTGTCTACCTAAGTCATTAATGGATTCCTCAACGCGATAATAATCACCGACACTGAGGTCTTCATCAATTTCATCTACACCAACTTCAAGCTCATCATCTTCAACAGTTTCTACAACAAGAAACTTATGATAAAGCTTCATTTCTTCAGTATCCTCATCAATCACAACTTCAACTAAAGCATCAGGTACATCAATTTCTCTTCGATAGGCTTTAACTAAAGCTTCTTCTAATGCTTCAGCAATAATATCACTATCAATATTTCGATGCTCTTCTAATTCTTGAATCGCTGTGACAATATGTTTAAAATTCATTTCTTTTTCTCCCTACCCTTACAATTGGGCCTTTATTTACAAAATCACAAATAATCATAACTATCTAAACCTTCACCGCTAATCGACACATAGCAACATTTTCAATCTCAATTGCTACTTCTTTATAACGATGCATATCTTGATAAGAAATAATAAATCGCTCTTCATCAACATCAATTACAAATCCTTCAACATAGTCTGCACCCTTAAATGGGTTTTTAAATTTAATCAAGACGTATTGATCTTTAAGACTTTGATAATCTTCTGGATCAATTTCCCGTTCTGCTCCTGCCGAACTAACATCTAGACTAATTTCAAAATCAATTGCCTCACCAAAAGCACGACTTAGCTCAACACATGTTTCTAATGTAACAGCTTGAAAATCTTTATAGGCGACTCTTAACGCCATTAATTCCTTGTTTACAAATTCTACATCAACAATTTCTAAGCCCATGCCATCAGCGATTTCCATAAATTTCTTTAAATATTCTTCCATAATCGCTCCCTTAAACAATATATAAGGAGTGGCGTAACCACTCCTTTGTTTCCTATATGATAATTATACACCAAATTAAATCAAAAGCCAAATGATTAAAACAGACTCATTTGATTACTTTCTTGTAGTGTGCCGGTTACTTTTAAATCATCTAATTTCTTCATTAAACTCGAACTCACTCCAGCACGTTTCATCATATCTTGTTTAGAAATAAACATTTCTTCATCACGAGCCTTAACGATATTATTCGCAACCCCATTTCCCAAGCCATCCACAACATTAAATGGTGGAAGAATTGCTGTTTCATCATGAGGATCGAGAATGAACTGAGTAGCGTGTGAATGTTCCAAAGATAAAGGATTGATTTTAAATCCACGATGAAGCATTTCTAAGGTAACTTCCAAAGTATCAATTAAGTTTTTTTCCTTCGTTGAAACATCTCGCTTAGTTTCAAAATCTCTTAATCTCATATTAATTGAGTTAAGACGATGAGCAACTGTTTCAAAAGAAGAAGTCATCGTTTCCAATTCATAAGCATTAACTCTAAGTGTAAAGTAAACTGCATAATAAGCTCGAGGGTAATAGACTTTAAACCAAGCCACTCGAATCGCCATCATAACATAGGCAGCAGCGTGAGCTTTAGGGAACATATACTTAATTTTGATACAGGAATCAATATACCATTGTGGTACATTATGATCCTTCATTGCTTTAACCCATTCATCCTTTAATCCACGTCCCTTACGCACTGACTCCATGATATCAAAGGACATTTTATGAGGAAGTCCATGTTGCATCAAATAAACCATGATGTCATCACGACAAGCAATAACATCGCCAAGTTCCAATCCTTCTTTAATCAAAGATTCAGCATTATTGGCCCAAACATCTGTACCATGGGATAAACCGGATATTCGAACCAAGTCCGAAAACTTATCAGGTGATGTCGCCTCTAGCATTCGACGGACAAAAGGAGTACCAAATTCCGGAAGACCTAAGCCCCCTGTTTTTTCAAAATATTTTCGTTCGTCCACACCCAATGCCTTTGTTGAGCTAAACAAAGAAATTGTCTTGGGATCATTCATTGGAACAGTATGAATATCAACACCCGTCATTTCCTCTAGCATTTTCATAGCAGTTGGATCAACATGACCCAAGATATCCAATTTTAAAACATTATCATCAATATCATGAAATTCATAATGGGTTGTATACCAAGATGAACTTGGATTGTTAGAAGGATATTGAATCGGTGTAAAGTCATGAACATCCATATCTGAAGGAATAACAATGATTCCCCCAGGATGTTGTCCTGTAGTTCGTTTAACTCCTTCTGCAGAAGAGGCTAAATATTCTTTCCAAGCCTTATTCTCAGATTCAATTTTCATACTCTCTTGATATCCTAAAACATATCCATAAGCCGTTTTCTCAGCCACGGTAGATATTGTTCCGGCTCTAAATACATAATCCTCCCCGAATATTTCCTTAGTGTAAGCATGAGCGAACTCTTGGTAATCACCAGAAAAGTTCAAATCAATATCAGGAACTTTATCTCCTTCAAAACCTAAGAAAGTTTCAAAAGGAATATCTTGTCCCTCCCCTATTAATTTGCTTGAGCAATGAGGACAATTTTTTTCAGGTAAATCGTATCCACTTGAATATTCACCTTTTGTAAAAAATTCAGTATAATGACAATTTTCACAGATATAATGAGGAGCTAATGGATTAACCTCGGTTATTTCTGCAAGAGTTGCTACAAAAGATGAACCCACGGAACCACGAGATCCAACCAAGTAACCATCCTCTAAAGATTTTTTAACAAGAAGATGGGAAATATAGTATATAACTCCATATCCATGTCCAATAATTGACTTCAATTCACGTTCGATTCTCTCAGATACAATTTCCGGATAGTTCTCCCCGTAAATTTTCTTAGCATTTTTATAAACAATTTCTTTTAGTAGATTATCTGAGTTTTCCAAACTTGGAGTGAAAAGATCTTTAGGAACTGGTGCAACTTCTTCAATTTGAGCAAAAAGTTGATGGGTGTTTTTAATGACATACTCATATGCCTTCTTATCGCCAAGGTAAGCCATATCATCAAGCATTTCATTTGTTGTTCTAAAATGCTGATTTGGAGCATCAAATCTTAAGCGTCGTTCTTCGTTGAATATATATAAGGGGTGTCGTGTTCCCCCAATTCCTTGAGAATGAATGTATACATCACGTATGACTTTTTGATTAGGGTGATTATAATGTACATTTGAACTCGCAATAACAAGTACGCCAAGCTTATTGGCAGTATCAATAATCCTTTGAATGATTGCCTTTAATCTTGCTTCACTTTCAATAGCATTTCTTTCAAGTAAATGACTATATAAATCTAAAGGCATCACTTCAACATAATCATAAAATGAGATTGCTTCTTCCAGGGCCTCTTGACCTTTGTTTGAAGCAATTTCAAAAATTTCCGAATTAGTACATCCAGCACCAATCAATAAATTTTCTCTATGCTCTTCTAAGACAGAGCGAATAATTCTTGGCTCAGCCATAAACTCTTCACCTGATTTAGAAGATTTTCCAAAAGAAGCTAAGTATTTTGTATGAGAAATCGAAATTAATTTATAAAGTTCTTTTAAACCTACTTGATTCTTTGCAATTACATTAACATGCTTTGCCCTTACTTTAGCAAATGCTTTTTCATCACTCAAATCTTGTAATTCAGAAATACATTTTTTGTTTTTAAGTTTTGGATGGCGTAACATTTCTAAAAACACCAAGCTTAGAACTTCAGCATCATAATCAGCACGGTGAGCTACCCCTTCGTCATAACCAATCTTTAGCAAGCGTGCAATACTACCTAATCGATATGAACGACGGTCTTCATAAAGTACTCTAGCAAAATCTAAAGTATCTATCACAGGATTATCAATTTTTTCTCTACCTAGTTTAACC
>CAZRNT010000001.1:0-32984 GCA_964601525.1 uncultured Erysipelothrix sp. | reverse complement strand
CAAATCCTGCATTATGAGCAACTAAAACATCATCTTTAATGAAATCTAAAATTTCATCAATTGCTTCTTCAATTGGAAGTGCATCCTTTAAATCATCATCGCTGATGTTTGTCAGTTCTTGAATAAACGGTTTAACACTTCTTTTAGGTTTAATGAACATTTGCATCTTATCTACTGTTTTTCCGTTAATGATTCGGATTGCACCAAATTCAATAATTTCATCGTAATATGCTGATAATCCAGTAGTTTCAAGGTCAAATACAATGTAATCACCTTGATGAAGTTGTCTTTCTTGAACTTGACGAACTATATGTAATTCTTCATCAACAAGATTCATCTCTACCCCATAAGCAAGTTTGAAATCTTGATCAGGATTAGATTTTCTTAATGATTGAAGATGACGGTAAGCTTTAGGGAAAGACTGTACACCACCATGATCAGTGATAACAAAACCTGGATGTTTCCAAGCAAAAGCTTGATCAAGGTATTCGCTAACATCACTGACACCATCCATATCAGATTTGTTTGTATGAAGGTGGAATTCAATTCTCTTCTCTTGCGCTGTATCTTGACGCTCAAAAAGAGAATCTAACAAATCATATTGATGAATTTGTAAAATAAAATCTTTGTCAAAACGAGCTTCGTAGATAAAATGGCCATAAAACTTTACGCTTTGACCTTTTTTCAATATTTCACTTGAATCTTCTAAAAATTCCATTGCCATTAAAGCAGACTTCCCATTATGAATTCCGTACTTCACTAAAAAATTTCCAGTTCTAGTTTCACGAACATCTACTTTAAATATTTCACCCACAACAGCAACAAATTGTGCTTCTGTTTGTAATAAATCTAATTGCACATCTTGATATTGATCTTTTTTTGAACGACGTCTAGGACTACGATTAACTGTTTGTGGCTTTGGACTAACAATTCTTTTAGGTACCACTTCTGCTTTAACACTTAATGTTTCACTTTTATGTTCTGCTAGACTAGCAATCAGTTCCAAATTAATTCCACACTCAGACATAGCTTTTTTCAAAAAAGGAATTTCTTCTTCAACTAATAGTTTATGATTTTCATCAAGGCACAGTAATTTAATATCACCATTGACTTGAAGTGTTACATCCCTCATTGCATTAAGAGACTCTTTTTGAACACAATATTCTAAATACATATTTAAATTTGAAAAATCCAAATCACAGGATTCACAAGAAACAGTAATTTGTACTTCTGTTAAAACATAATGTTCTATTGCACTAATCATAGACTCGTAAGCTTTATATGAAATTGTAGATTTTGATTGAACTTTTATATTTAAAACAGCATTACTCTTGTCATAAATCACTTTGAGGATTTCTAGATTTTCAAGTTCTTGTACATAATTTTCTTCTAATTTAATCTTCGTTAATAATTCTTTCAATCTAATCCTCCCACTATTTTACTAATTTCTTAAAGGCATCTTGAGCTGCATTCTGTTCAGCTCTTTTCTTTGAAGTACCTTCTCCATGTCCAAACACAAGATCATCTACTTTCACTACAACCTCAAATTTTGGAGCATTAGAAGGACCAGACATACTTAGAAGTTCATAAGTCACCGAACGTCTAGAATCTGACTGAATGTATTCTTGAAGTTTTGTTTTATAATCTGTAATTGCTAGATCATCTAGGTTTTTCATTTCTTCTTCTAAGACCAAATCTAAAATTTTATTAACGGAATCAAGACCTGTGTCTAAATAAACTGCACCAACAAAACTTTCAAATAAATCAGCTAAAATTGAAGCACGTTCACGACCGCCGTTTTTTTCCTCTCCCATACCCAACATTAAATAATCGCTTAAACCAAGTTGTAAAGTGTAATTAAGTAAAGCTTCTTCACAGACCAACTTTGCCCGATACAAAGTCATTTCCCCTTCGTTTAAATGATCATTATGTTTGTATAATCTTTCAGAAACAAGAATTTGTAAAACAGCATCCCCCATAAATTCTAAACGCTCATTATCTTCCAAAACTTCCTTAGACTCATTGACATAGGATGCGTGAATAAATGCATTTTCAATTAATTTTTTATCTTTATATGGCACTTTAATTTTGTCTAAAAAATCAAAAACTGTCATTGTGAATTCTCCTTTATTTTATTTTCAACAAGTTTTTCTACATGTGCTTTTAATGCTGTAAATTCATCCAAATTTTCTATTAAATATTCAGCATCCTTTTTACTTGTTTCTAGAATTTCTATGTCATCAAAAATATTTGCCAAGTAGAATTGCGGTAGACCTGATTGTCTTAAACCTAAAAGATCACCCATTCCTCTTTGTTTCAAATCAATCTCACTTAATTTAAATCCATCATCGTACTTAACTAATGCTTCAAGACGTTCAATATTTTCTTCGTTATCTTTGGAACTTAATAAATAACAAGATCCACGCTCAGTTCCACGACCAACACGACCTCTCATTTGATGTAATGTCGCTAAACCAAATTGCTCAGCATTATAAATGACAATTGTATTGGCATTATGAACATCAATTCCAACTTCAATAACTGAAGTACTGACTAAGACATCAATTTTTCCTGAAGAAAAGTCATTCAAAATAGCAGCTTTTTCCTCTGCATTCATTCTACCATGTAACATCGTCACATTAAACATTGAAAATTCACGAGATAAGTGGTAGTGAATCTCCTCAACATTCTTAATTCCTTCTCTTTCACCCTCTTCAATTGCAGGACAAACAACATAAATTTGTTCCTTATTCCGCAAAGAATTTTCTAAGTTCTTTTGAATAGATTGAATTGAATTTTCTTTGACATAATAAGTATCGACCTTATTTTCTCGGCTATGATTTAAAGTACTTACATCAAGATTTAAAAACAAACTATGGGCAAGAGTTTGAGGTATAGGCGTTGCGGAAAGCATTAAAACATCCACATCTTTTCCTTTGTTGATTAATTGATTTCTTTGTTTAACTCCAAAACGATGTTGCTCATCAATAATAACCATCCCTAAATTTGCAAATTCACAACGATCTTGAAATAAGGAATGAGTTCCGATCACAAATTTCACTTCATTGTTTTTCAATTTTTCATACACAGATTCATCACTGTTTTGATTTAAAATAGCGAATTCAATATTAGGGAAAAGTTCTTTAAAATTATTTGCATGTTGATGCAGCAATAAATCAGTTGGAACCATAAATGCTACTTGATAAGATGCATCCATCATTGCTAAAGCAAGTAAAAAAGCAACAATTGTTTTACCACTACCAACATCACCTTGCAACAAGCGATTCATTTTATGATTACTATTTAAATCTTCACTAATTTCTTTATAAGCCAAAACTTGATCCTCTCTCAGCTTAAAGGGCAAATCTTTTATATGAGAGTTTTCTTTAATATTTCTAGAAATACCCTCTTTATTAAAAGACTCTGAATATAGATTTTTAAGGTGATACATAAGAAATTCTTCATATTTAATTGTATAAAGGGCTTTTTCTAAATGTTCTTTACTATCTGGAAAATGTATATACTCCATTGCTTCAGATCTTTTCATTAAATTTCTTTGCTTTTGAAGCGTTTCTGGAACTACATCTTTTAATGTAATTTCATCAAGCAGTTTCCTCATTAACCTTTGAATTTCATATTGTCGTATATGTTGTTTACTTGAGTAAACCGGTTTAATTACAATTGATGGGAGTTCTTCAACTTTTTGTACTGATTGAGCTAGTACCTTATTATCCTTCTCTACAGTTCCATTGATAATAATTCCATCTTGATAGTGATTTGTTTTTAAATAAGGACGATTGAAGATGGATACGCGCACGATTTGACCATCATATTCAATTGCGAAATTCGTTACTGCACGATTTCTAGCAAAATAAACATGACGAAAAGGAGATGCTAATTTAGCTTTTATGCTAATTTTATCTCCTATTTCCCAATCATCATACGCTTTATTCTCACTAATATCATAACGATTTGGGAAGTGAAATAGAAATTGAGCCGGGGACTTATACTCTAAATCTAAAATTATTCTACTTTGTTTATCCGTTAATTTCATGAAAAATAAAAGGGCTCTTGCCCTTTTATACTACTCTGCTCCAATAATGAAGGCATAGACTGGTTGTCCCCCTTGAACCGCTTCAACTTCAACATCGAAATTTTCTTCAATGTATGAGCTAAGCTCCTCAAGTTCAGCCTCACTTACACCTTCACCTGAAATCAAGGTGACAAGTTCTTTGTCCTCATCAATTAATTTATCACAAAGCATTTTACTTGCTTGTAATTTGTCAGGATCTGTAACAACAATATCCTTTTCAAGAATACCCATGAAATGATCTTTCTTAATTTCCATTGATTCAAAGACTGTGTCTTTAATCGCATAAGTTACTTGACCAGTTTTTGTATGATCAATAGCATCTTGCATGTCGATTAAGTTCTCTTTGATATCAGAATCAGGATTAAACATTACACATGCTGATAAACCTTGTGGTATTGTTTTTGTTTCTAAAACATGAATGTCTTTATCACTGAGAATTTCCTGTGCTTGCTTAGCAGCCATTAAGATATTTGAATTGTTTGGTAAAACAAATATATGATCGGCATCAATTTTTTCAATCTTTGCAACGAAGTCTTCAGTCGAAGGATTCATTGTTTGACCACCACTTATAATATACTTAGCTCTTAAGTCTTCAAATAAAGAAACAATTCCTTTACCCGCAGCAACTGAAACAATGGCATATTTCTCATGTTTCATTTCCTCTTTAACTAATTCATGATGATCTGTTAAAGAATTATGTTGCTCAGTCATATTTTCAATTTTTAATTTAACGAATTCACCATATTGTTGTCCAAGATTCAATGCGTTTCCTGGAGTCAATGTATGAACATGAACCTTAACTAAGTCCTCATCCGTAACAACAACAAGAGAATTTCCTAAATCTTCCAAATCTTTTCTAAATTTATTCTCATCATAGTGCTTCATTGCATCTTCTTCAAGTCGCAAAATGAATTCAGTACAGTAACCAAATTCTTCATGATCAATGAATTCTGCAGCTTGTTCAGCTTGCTCATCAGCATTCATTCTTTCAATGGTTTCACCTTTAAGACTTGCCAAGAAACCTTCAAGGACGGTTACATAACCCTTACCACCACTATCCACAACACCAACTTCCTTTAAAACTGGAAGAAGTTCTGGTGTGTTTTCTAAAGAAATATTAGCTCTTTTAACAAGATATTCAAAATAATCAAGCATTGATATGTTGGGATTTTTTAATACATAATCATATGCTTCTTGTGAACTTTCACGTAAAACTGTTAGGATTGTACCTTCTACTGGACGCATAACAGCTTTATAGGCTGCATCTTTTCCATTTTGAAAAGCAACAGCGACTTGTTTAACATCTGCCTCTTTTAAACCTTCCACTCCTTGAGCAAAACCTCTAAAGATTTGTGACAAGATAACACCTGAATTACCACGTGCTCCCATGAGTAAACCTCGAGATAAAGCTTTAGAAACTTCACCTAAATTTGAACTCATTACTTTTTTAGCATCGTTTAAACCATTAGTGAAGGTTAAATTCATATTTGTACCGGTATCACCATCTGGCACTGGAAAGACGTTCAGTGCATTTATAATTTGATGATTGTTTGCTAGATTGTTAGCACCATTCTCTAACATCTCTAAAAATAAATCTGCTGTTAAAGTTTTCATTACTTATCTACCTTTATTCCCTGTACATAAACATTCACTGAATCAAATTTTTGCCCTAGCGTCTTTTCAAGCATGTATTTTGTTTTCTTTTGCACTTCTAAAACTACTTCAGAAATTTTTACGTTATAACTTACAACAATATAAACATCTAATTCAAATCCTGTATCGCCACGACGAACGATCACACCTTTTGAATAATTTTCACCTTTCAACAACTCAGCAAGACCATCTTTAAAGACTTGCTGCGAGGCCATACCGACAACACCGTAACATTCAGTAACGACACCACCAGCTAGCATTGCGATTGCTTCATCTGAAACATTGATTGTACCAAATTTATTTGTTTTTTCAATCGCCATTGTTATTCCTCCTCATCATTTTTCTTAATCAAATTCGCACGGTTTAGCCGTTGCGACTTGAGTATCTTCGGTTGGTCCATATTCCAAAAGATAAATACAATTATAATTTGGCTTGGTTCCACTTATAATAGTAGCATAATTATCAATTAATGGTAAGGTCTCTACACTTGTAAAGACATAATAACCATGATTCATGACCAATTTAAGCGACTCTTCCTCTAATTTATCATTTATGTGAATTATCTCAGATATTGATAATCTAGCAGCCTGATTCACATCTTTTAGATTATTTACAATTTTTAAACTCATTGCTTCATCATTAACATTTGTAATTAAAGGTAATGTATTTGTAGCATGTTCATTTTCAGGATTAAGCTCTAACTGCTCTAAGTTTTCAAAATAAATTACTGGCTCAGGTTTCCTTTGATATGCAATGCTCTCTTCTTCAATTACATTAATTAATACTGTTTGTTCACGATATAAAATTTTTACATTTGCTGATTTAATCAAAGAATTTTTTTCTAATTTTCTTTTATAAGAATTAGGAAGTCGCAAATATATTCGATCATTGACTGCCAAATTAGCTGATTTGATAATCTCTTCTTCATTTAATATATTATTTCCTTTTACATAAATCTTATTAACTTTAGAACTCGCTGAGGAATCGAATTTATATACCCCATATCCTAAAAGAATTAATACAGCAATCATTAAAATTCTTTTAAAAGTTCTTTTTCTTTTTTTTCTTCTTACCATCTTTTTTCTTTTATCCAAATCCGCCTTGATCTTGTCAAAGGAATCTGTTTCTTCGTTTAAACTTGGAATTTTTCTCATGAAGCAAGAACCTCTTCAATTAGATGATGAATATCCTTTACTGCATCAGGTTTAGCCATTTTTTTAACATTTTCTGATAATTCCAAACGTTTATTCTCATCTTCCATCAATAAATTGATTTCTTCCAATAATTTTAATCCATTTAAGTCTTTTTCTTCTAATAAAATACAAGCATCATGATCTTCCAATGATTTCGCATTATAATACTGATGATTATTAGCAACGTGTGGACTTGGTATCAAAATAGACGGAACTGCAAAAGATTGTATTTCCGCAATTGTGGATGCTCCTGCTCTTGCCACAATTAAATCTAAACGTGGTAACAAGGCTTTTTGGTCAACAAATCCACTTATTTTTAAATTCTTCTTTGCTTGAGGAAACTTATTCATGAAAGCATCATAATGTAAGGGACCACAAGCTAAGACCAGTTGATAATCATCTTCATCAAATTCTTCAATTAATTCCTCAAACTTAGGATTCATTGCCATTGAACCTTGCGATCCCATAACAATAAGAACTGTTTTTTTATCAGTTTCTAATTCAAGACGTTTATATTCTGAATCAGAATCAATGGTTTCAGAAATTAAAGATGCGCGAGGATTTCCTAAGTAATGAACATTTTCTTGATTAGAAAAAGCCTCTGGATAACAAGTGACAATAGCTTTAGACCATTTTGCTAATAATTTATTTGCTTTACCAGGAAAAGCATTTTGTTCATGCAGAACTACAGGTATTTTTAGTAATTTAGCTGCAATCCCTACTGGAACAGAGACATAGCCCCCAAAAGAAAAGACTAAATCAGGTTTTTCTCTTTTGAGATGCTTTTTAGCTTGGGAAATAGCAGAGAATTGTGAAAACAATGCTTTTATCTTATCTAATTTACTACCTTGTAAACCCTGATTATGAATAGAGAAAAATTCATAATTAGCATTGGGTACAATTTCTGATTCCATTTTATGATCATTACCTATAAAAAATACATCATGTTCTGTATGATCTCTGACATAATCCGCATAGGTAATCGCTGGAAAAATATGACCCCCACTACCACCTGTAACAATACAAATTTTCATATTCTGCACCTCATTCTTTATCCATTAAATAGGCAATGCCTAAATGTTCGTAAGCCAACTTATTTACTACCCGACCTCTGGGTGTTCTATTGATAAATCCAATTTGTAATAAATAAGGTTCATAGACATCTTCAAGAGTCATAACTTCTTCAGATATCGATGCGGCGATCGCTTCAATACCTACAGGTCCACCATTAAATCGTTCAATAATTCCTTGAAGATAGCGAACATCAACATCATCTAAACCAAGTGAATCAACTTTTAATCTTTCTAAAGCCAACTGAGTAATGGCAAGATCAATATAATTATCATTAAGTACTTGAGCAAAATCACGAACTCTTCTAAAGAGACGATTTGCGATACGAGGTGTACCTCGTGATCGTCTAGCTATTTCCCAAACTGCATCATCATCAATTTGACTATCTAGAACTCTAGAAGTTCTTCGAACAATTTTAGCAAGTTCATCTGTACTGTAATATTCAAGTTTCGATACAATACCAAATCGATCCCGTAAAGGAGCCGATAAATCCCCTGCTCGAGTTGTAGCACCAATCAAAGTAAAGGGCGGCAAATCTATTTGAATACTTCTACTGGATGATTCTTTACCAACAATTAAGTCTAAACTAAAATCTTCCATAGCTGGATAAAGAACTTCCTCCACCATTTTGGGTAATCGATGAATCTCATCAATAAACAAAACGTCACCAGGCTCAAGCATACTTAAAACAGCAGCTAAATCGCCGCTTCTTTCAATACTTGGTCCTGATGTAACTTTAATATTTGCCCCCATCTCATTAGCTATAATATGAGCCAGAGTTGTTTTACCAAGGCCCGGAGGACCATAAAACAATAAATGGTCCAAAGTTTCTTGACGACCTTGTGCTGCTTGCATAAATATATTGAGATTATCTTTTAAAGCATGTTGACCAATATATTCTTCAATCGATTGCGGACGCAACATTTCCTCGTCTACAGTTTCGATCTTTTCACCCGACAATATTCTTGTCATTATTTACCACTCCTACTAGCGATAGCCTGAAGTGCGATTTTAATTAGTTTATCAACCGATTCATCTTGATGTTCGTTAAGAATTTTTTCAACAAACCTTAATTCACCTTGAGTAAAACGTAATTCTTTTAACGCTTCTAAAGCTTCACTTACATTAGAACTTACTGGCTTAGCTTCATCACTTGCAATCAGCATTTTTCCTTTTAAATCTAAAAGAATTTGTGAAGCAGTCTTCTTACCAATACCAGGTAAGGTTTTTAAATAATTTAAGTCTTCATTTTCAATAGCTTGTAGAAATTCATTAGCAGTAGTTTTGCTAAGGATGTTCATTGCTGTTTTAGGACCTATTCCCTTAACATTAATGATCCCTAAAAAAACTTGCTTTTCATTCATACTAGGAAACCCAAATAATAAAATTGCATCTTCACGAACATGTTGATAGGTAAAAATTTTATGTTCTTGATTTAGGCTAAGTTGATAAGGATTGCTCACGAATATCTCATAAGCAATCCCATTATTTTCTAAAAGAACAGACGTTTCACTTTGATCAACAAGGATTCCTTTTATATAGGCTATCATCTACATCACCATCTTTATTCTACCATACCTTCATCGAAAACAAATTGAACATTTTCTAAAATTACAGTATGTCCATCTTTTGCTCCACGATTTCTAAGTTCTTGATCAACTCCAAGACGTTTAAGAGCTAAGCCAAATTGAATTATCGACTCTTCAGAATCAAAGTCAAACTGTCTAAACATCTTAGTGATTGCATTACCTTCAAGTCTCCAAGTATTACTATTAATTTGAATTACTTCAAATTCTTTAACTGGTGCTTGATATTTAAAGACAACAGTTTCATTTTGTTCATGAATTATTTCTTCTTTGGTTTCATCCAATAAATCTGCTAAACGATAAATAAGAGAATCAGTTCCTTCATTGACTAAAGTAATCAATGGAAAGACCTCAATTTCAGGATGTTTTTCTTTAAAGCGATTTAAATTGGACTCAGCCTCTTCCATATCCATTTTATTGGCTGCAACAAGCATTGGTTTATTGAGTAAATCCTCATTATATTTAGCTAGTTCGTTATTAATGACATCATAATCATCAAGTGGATCTCTACCGTACTCTCCACCCATATCTAAGACATGGACCAAAACTCGACATCTTTCAATGTGTTTAAGAAAGACATGACCCAGTCCTTTTCCTTGATGAGCTTCTTCAATTAAACCCGGTAGATCTGCTACAGCAAAAGATCTTGAATCCTTTGTCTCCACGATACCAAGATTAGGTACTATTGTTGTGAATGGGTATTCAGCAATTTCAGGTTTCGCTCTAGAAATTACGGATAATAAGGTTGATTTCCCTACAGAAGGATAACCAATGAGACCAACTTCGGCTAAAAGTTTCAATTCAATCAAAAATCTTTTGTGTTCACCTAGTTCTCCCTTTTCACTAAAATGAGGGGCTGGATTATTTGGCGTAGCAAATCGAGCATTACCACGACCACCTTTTCCACCTCTTAAGATTATTTCTTCTTGATCTACTTCAGTTAAATCAGCAATGATATCTCCGGTTTCCAAATCAGTAACCACTGTACCGATTGGCACTCTTAAAACTAAGTCTTTACCAGAACGACCATGCATTTTTTTAGTTTTTCCGTGTTCACCATTATCTGCTTTTAATATTTTATTATAACGTAAGTCCAAAAGAGTGGATTTATGAGAGTCAGCTTTAAAGATGATATCGCCACCCTTACCACCATCTCCTCCATATGGACCACCTAAAGGAACATGTGCCTCTTTTCTGAAAGATGTTAAACCATTACCACCATTACCAGAAACGAGTTCAATTTCTATTTTATCTACGAACATAATTTAAGCTCCTTTCAAATAAAAATCCCCATGTTGATGGGGATTTAGTCTTAAGCAATTGGGTATACGGATACACATTTGCGATTTTTGCTGATACGTTCAAATTTAACAACGCCATCAACCTTTGCAAATAAGGTGTCGTCACCACCACGTCCGACATTTTGACCTGGATGAATTTTAGTTCCTCTTTGACGGTAAAGGATTGAACCAGCTGTTGCGAATTCTCCATCTGCACGTTTAGAACCTAGACGTTTTGAATGAGAATCACGACCGTTTTTGGAAGACCCTACTCCCTTTTTAGAAGCGAAAAATTGTAAGTCTAATATGAATTTCATCGGATTTCCTCCTTTTCTTTAATTACAATATAATTGCTATATTGTTCTTCAATAGTTTTTAATTGTATATATATAATTTCCATCATTTCCTGTCCTTCATCACTGCCTAACCAATCAATACAAATCAAAGGACTTGGATCCATTGTAAGTTTAGCAGGTAAAGACATTTGATCAAAAGCATTTAAAGCACCAATCATAATTGCACTGACACCAGCACAAACTAAATCAAAACCATAATCTCCAGAACCTGCATGATCCCAAACTTTGATTTTGCTAATTTTAGAATTCTGATTACGTACTATAGCTACCTTAACCATTTTTATGAAACGATATCTTCAATAATTAAGCGTGTATATGGTTGACGATGACCTTGTTTACGACGGCTTGATACTTTCTTTGCAGTATATTTAAAGATAGTAATTTTCTTACCTTTTCCGTGCTTGTCAACCTTAGCTGTTACAGAAGCTCCTGATACATATGGAGTACCAATTTTTAATGCTCTGTTTTTAACAGCAACAACGGTATCGAAAACAATTTCTTCGCCTTCTTCAACATCCAATTTTTCTACATAAATTGTTTGTCCTTTTTCAACACGAACTTGTTTTCCACCTGTTTCAATAATTGCGTACATAGCGCACCTCCTTTTATTTTACGTCAGACTCGCTACATAAGGTGGGTTCATACCACTTCGACCTTAGATATGCGGTTGGACCTCTTAAATTAAGAGATGTACAACATAGCCTTTTAACGCTTTAATATTATACAACATTAAAAGCTAAGTGTCTAGTATAAAAATAAATTGATTTTATAGCATTTTGCCCCCAAAATGATTCTCACTATGATAAAATAATGACAAGGAGAGAGTGGAATATGCATGTGAAAAAAAAAGGTATTAAAACAAAAGTATTACTAGCTATAAATTTATTTATAGTTTTACTTGTCGGCTTAGGAGTTCTGTACAAAGTTACAAGATATCCTTCAGACTTGATAAAAGTTAGCAGTGAAGATAAAACATTTGGTAAACACGAAATTACGAAGTCTAAATCAGATAACTTTTATAAAGTATATCATTATCCAAGTGGTAAAATAAAGTCAATGAATCAATGGATTCAAGAAGAAATGGAAGACAACGACAAACTAATCGAAACATTAAGTAAAGATGAGCAAGATAAAACTTTAATTAAACAAGATTATAAGACAAACGAGATCGATGGTAAAGTAAGTGTTCTGTTGAATTTAGAACTTAATGGCAAAACAATTAAAGAAGTAGCTCGAACATTTGACAACAAAGAAGATAAAGCTATTGTTCTTGGAGACTTATTTGATGAAATAGGTCAAAATATTGTAAGCACACATCTAAGAAATAACTTTGAACAAAACGAATTAAGTAGAAATGAGTTCTTAAGTAAATTTTCAACACAAAGTTTTGATAACTTCTATCTTGCTAATGATGAAATTATCACACTTGATAAAGGAAATAAATATACTATCAACATTAAAGATACAGTCACCTACTTAAAAAACGATTTAGGTAATCACAAAATTAGTGATGCTCCTAGTCCTTCAGTTTATCTAGATCAAGGTGTTGACCCAAACGAAAAACTAGTTGCCTTCACATTTGATGACGGACCTCATTGGGATATCACAGAAAAGTTAATGGATACATTAGAAGCACATGATGGAAAAGGAACTTTCTTCATGGTAGGTCAAAGAATCGAAGAAGACGAAGCTTATAAGCCAATTGTTAAATCGGTACTAGATCGTGGACATCAATTAGCAAATCATTCTTATGATCACGCCGATTTCAATACTTTAAATAAAGAACAAGTAAACGCTGAAATCGATAAGACCAACGCTATATTTAAAGATGCCAGTGGATATGAAGGACCATACATGGTTCGCCCACCTTATGGTAATGCTAATGAGTTTGTTAGAAATAATACCAATTCAGTATTTATTAACTGGTCAGTAGATACTCTTGATTGGAAAACTAGAGATGCAAATTCCATTTGTAACGAAATTGACAAAATGTCTCATGATGGTGCAATCATCCTGTTGCATGACCTTTACGAAAGCAGTTATCAAGGATTTGAATGCGGCATAAAAAAACTTGCGGCTCAAGGCTATAAATTCGTTACCGTTGAGGAACTTTTAAAAGCAAGAGAAATCAATTATGAAACTGGCGAAATATATACCTGGGGACCTAAACAAAATTAAAGTAAAACAACAAGCCTAAATTAGACTTGTTGTTTTTTTAATGTGTAATAGAATTCAGATCCTTCAGATGGCTTTGACTTCACTCCAAAATCAGAACCATTAGCCTGACAGATAGCCTTAACAATTGAAAGTCCAAGACCGCTTTGAGATGTTTGACGATGATGGTTTTTATCAACTTTATAATATCGATCCCACAACAATGATTGTTCATGTTCATCAAGACCATCTCCATAATCAATAACACTAACCATAACAGTTTCGCTATCAATATCTTTTACGACAATATCAAGCTTTTTCTTTTGATCTGCATATTTAACGGCATTACTTATGTAATTATATAAAACTTGCCCCATTTTTATCTGGTCAGCAAAGACATTGATTTCAAAATCACAAACAATATTCACATCCCAATCATCAAGTTGAAATAAAGAAACTGTTTGCTGAATATTATCTAAAAGATTGTATTCAACTTTCTTTACTTCATACATTTTAGATTCATATTTAGATAATGTTAACATATCATTAACCAAAAGTTCTAGATGATTAACTTCATCCAAAATAACATTTAAATGTTCATTTCTTTTGATGGGATCATCACCCGATATATCCTGTATCATTTCTGCATAGGCTTTTATCATTGTGAGTGGCGTCTTATAATCATGACTCACATTCGCAACCAAATCTCTTCTAAGCTCATTAGTTTTTCTAAATTCTGAAGTCGCATAGTTGAGAGTATCTGCAAGTGATTCCATTTCATTAACCCCTTCACCATCAAATTCAACATCAAAATCCCCTTCCGCAAGTTTATGAGCCGAATTGTTTAATCTCTCTATAGGACGAGCGAGATGGCGTGACAATAAAAACGATATTAAAGTGGCGACAGTAAAAACAATCGCAGCCAATAAAGCAAACTGTCTTCTAATAACAAAAACAGTAGAATCTAATAATTCCAAAGGTGAATTAATAAAAATATAATACGCCTTGTCATTAACTTGAACTTCTTTACCATAAAAATACATACCTTGATCAAAGATATCCGAACTGAATCTGATGGAAAACTGTGAGCTTACAGATTTTTGAGCCATAATAATGTACTCTAAAATCGAATCTGTAGGCAAACTATTTAGTATACACACAAGCGATCCGCTAGAAGTCATAATTAAGCGACCATTTTCATCATAGATACTTCCGCACATATTTTCTTTTGATAAAAGTTTAGTTAGTCGATCACTATCCTTTAATCCTTCTTCATCATGAACGAGTCTTTCAATTTCAATCGCCTTTTGATTAATGACCTGGGTTCGATTCCTCTCATAATAAGGGCGAATAAAAGAAATTTGTAACATCCATAAAGATAAAAGAGTAATTCCTGTTAAGAGCATGAAATAAAACCATACTCTAAAAATCATACTTTTAGTCTTCAACTTCAAATTTATAACCCGTGCCTCTTACCGTAACAACAAACTTACGATAAACTCCTAAGTTTTGACGAAGCATCTTAATATGAGTATCCACGGTTCTATAATCACCATAATAATTATAATTCCAAACTTTATCTAAAAGAACTTCCCTAGATAAAGCTTGATTCTCATGTCTAATTAAATAAACAAGTAGATCAAATTCTTTAGGAGTTAGATTTACTCTTTCATCATCAACTGAGACAGTACGACCTGTAATATCAACATGTAAACCTTCAAATTGATAAAAGTTATGTTTTATACCTTTAGCTCGTTCAGAAATTGCTTTAATTCTCGCCATCAATTCTTTAGGAGAAAATGGTTTAGTAACATAATCATCAATACCTAAATCAAAACCAAGTAATTTATCAAATTCTTCTTGACGAGCAGAAAGAACAATAATCGGAACCTCAGAGAATTCTCTAATTTTTTTAACAGCTGTAAAGCCATCCATTTTAGGCATCATTATATCTAAAACAATCACATGGTAAAAATTATTACGAATCATATTTAAAGCTTCTTCACCATTGCTTGCTTCATCACACTGCATATTTGAAGCTTTTGCATATTCTTTAACAACTTCTCTAATTTTTACTTCATCATCAACAATAAGAAATTTTATCATTTAAACATCCTTTCTTTTTTAATATTCAAACCTATATAAATCTTCAATGATTATTTTATCAGCCTCACGCATATTTGCTTTAATATATATTATAGCACCAATCTCTAAATGTTCTTCAACTCTTACATAGAGATTAGGAAAAACAATTGCATCCATTTCTCGACTTGCATCACTGACTCTAAGAAAGGCCATCGTATCACCTTTTTTAGTTTTATGTTTCTTAATTCGGTCCACCATAGCTATAACTTTAAATCGATTTCGACCAATAACAACTTCAGATAATTGATCTGTTTTATGTTTTTCTTGTAGAGTACGCGCAGGATGATCACTTAAATAAAATCCTAATATATTTTTTTCATTATTTAATTTATCATGAAGATTCTCTTTTAAATCTTTAAAATTAGGTTCACTAACTAAAGAATAATTTAAACTAATTCCATCAGCATTTTTGATACTGATTAAAGAAGAATAGGTTAAAGCTTCTTCCAGATTCTCCTTCATCGCTAATCTGCTTTTACCAAATTCATCAAAGGCACCTGAATCTATTAAAGAAACAAAATTACCTTTATTAATCTTATTGATACTTAAGCGACTAATTGCATTGTAATAAGAAGAAAATCTTCCATCTTCTCTTTCTTTAACTATGTGACTTGATACAGTTTTACTAATTCCTTTTGCTAAGGTCAAAGGTAATACAATTTTATCATCTAAAAGGCGATATGCATCACTGCTGTAATTAATTGATGGATTTACAATTTGAATTCCTCGACTTTTACATTCGTTAAGATACTGTTGAGTTCTTGTATTTGATGATTGAACGGAATTTAATAAATATTTATAGAACATTAATGGATAATGTGCTTTGAGGTATGCCATTTGATACGCTATCAAGGCATAAGCAACAGAATGAGATTTATTAAAACCATAATTAGCAAATTTCATAATAAGATTAAATACTTCATGTACCAATTTTTCTTCATAACCTAAATTTAGTGCACCTTCAATAAACTCAATTTTCAAGGACTCCAAATTCTTACTGTTTTTTTGACTCATTGCTTTACGCAAAATATCAGCTCTTGCAAGGGAAAATCCAGCCATGATTTGAGCCACTTGCATTATTTGCTCCTGATAGATTAAAATTCCATAACTTGTTTTACTAATCATTTCCAAATCATCATGGAGATATTTAATTTTATCCGGATTTTGTCTGTTTTCTAGATATACAGGAATATTCTCCATTGGACCTGGACGATATAAAGCAATCGCATCCACTAGATCCATAAAGCGATTGGGCTGCATGTCTTTTAATAATTGTGTCATTCCATCTGATTCCAATTGGAATAAACCTAAAGTTTCACCCCTACAAATCAAATCAAATGTTTTTTTATCATCTAAATTAATGTTTACAATATCTAAATCAGGAATATCTTTACGAATATTATCAATAATACTTAAATTCCTTAAACCTAAAAAGTCTATTTTTATAAGACCCATTTCCTCTAAATGACTCATGTCAAACTGAATTATAGAACCTAAATCATCGACAATAAAATAGGGAACAATCTCATCTAAAGGTTTCTTTGATAATACAATTCCCGCAGCATGAACTGAACTATGACGTGGCAAGCCTTCAATTTTTAAAGCATAATTAAATATTTTTTGATTAAGTTCACTCTCAGCGATTGCTCTTTGCATTGCTGAACTATTATTATATGATTCCATTAAATCATTACTAGAAATTAATTTAGCGATTTTGTCTACTTGATATAAGGGCATTTGAAATACCCTGGCCACATCTCTAAATGCTTGACGTGCTTTCATAGTACCAAAGGTCACAATATGAGCTACATGATCTAAACCGTAAGTATCTTGAACATATTCAATTACTTCATCACGTCGATCATCTGGGAAATCAATATCAATATCCGGCATTTCTTTTCTGCTAGGATTTAAAAACCTTTCAAAATATAGTCCATATTTTAATGGATCTACTTCGGTAATTCCCAAACTATAGGCGACTAAAGAACCTGCTGAACTACCCCTTCCAGGCCCAACATAAATACCATTTTTTTTCGCAAATCTAATAACATCATAAACAATCAGGAAGTAATCGGAAAAATCCATAGAAGTAATAGTTTCTAATTCAAAGTCCAATCTTTTTTGATAATCATGACTTATATTACCATTTAAACGTTTTCTTAAGCCCAAGTGACTAAGTTGTCTTAAGTAAACATCAGAACCTATATCCTTTGCAGCTTTAAATTCTGGAAGTTTAGTTTTGATTTTCTTTAGATCCAAACTCACCGAGCTAACAAGCTCTTCAATGTTTTCGAGTAAATCTTTACGGTATAGATTGCTCATTTCTTCTTTACTATAAAAATATCGGTCAGGAGCCGAAACTAGTGTTTTATCATCATAAAAAGTTCCTTTTTTAATTGCATGCAAAATTCTTAGACTCTCATCATCTTCCTTTGATTTATAGTATACTTTAGGAATTGCTAGAGATTTGAGACCTAATAAATCAGCGATTTGCAGTAAAGTATGATTGATCTTTTTAAAATAACTTGATTCCTGATGAGATATTCCAAGGTAAAAATTGGGAAAATAATCATTAAGAAAGTTGAGTTTTTCCTTTATTTGTTCTAGATTAGCTTTGCGTAAATCATTTTCAAAAGGCCCATTTTCTGAATAAACAATAAAAATAATGTCATCACGATATTCATTTAAATCTGAATATGAAAGTTTTTTATTTTTTAATAATATTTTAGAGGAATGAATTAAGCCTTGATAACCTTTGATATTTTTAGCAATTATTAAAGAATCAAATATTTGATCTTCTTCTTCAATTGTTATCTCCATACCAAAAATAGGCTTTATGCCTTGTTTGTCACATTCTTTTTGAAATTCCAAAGCGGAATATAGAACATGTCTTTCTGTAATTGCTAGAGCTTTCATATCATTCTTTTTTGCTAATGATACAAGTTCTTCTACACTCATAGTTCCATCAAGTAAAGAATAGTATGTTCTTGTACATAAGTGTGTCAACACAGTCACCTCTTTTTACTATTATACATCAAAAAACATCGTTTAACTTAACGATGTTTTTGCTAGTTCATTAATAATCTTTTCTAAATCTTGCTCACTTAGGCCACGAACACCAGAAGCTAAACGGTGTCCACCACCATTAAATGATTGAGCAATGGTATTGATTGTTATATCTCGTGAACGAATTGAACCCATATATGTTCCATCCTCTTCCTCCACAAACAATGCCCAGATTTCAACTTCAATAATATCTGCCATAATGGAAATAAATGTTTTTGCTTGGCTCTCACTTAATTCTAATGATTTCAACAAATCTTGAGATATCAAGATATATGCTAGTTTATCTCTCCAGATTACCTTTTGTGATAATTCTGTTCTTAATTCAAAAAATCTTCTTGGACGTGTAAAGAGTTCTTGGTTAAGTTTTGAAATATTAGCACCACAATCAACTAAGAACGCTGCTGTACACAATGTTTTAGATGAAGTTGTTTCGATTGAAAAACGAATTGTATCTGTTAGAATACCCGCTAGTAAATAAGATGATATTTCTTCATTAAAAGAATATTCATCGATATTTTGTAGAAGATCACTGACTATTTCAGCACAACTTCCACGGCTGGAATCAACAATTCTTAAATCTCCATAATCATCCACTACAGGATGGTGATCAATTTTTATCAGCTTATCAGCTAATTCAAAACGATCATCATCAATACGAGCAGTATTAGCTGTATCCAAAACAATTGCTAAAAAGTTTCCTAAGTGTTCAACTTCGTCCATTTCTGGAAAAATAGTAAAATTATGAGAATCATGACCAAGAGCGTATATTTTTTTATTTGGATAACGCTTTTCAAGCCATGATTTCATACCAAATTGTGAACCTAAGGCATCTCCATCAGGATTTTGATGACGAAAAACAGCTATAGTATCATAAGATTCAACGATTTCAATAAACTTATTTTTCTTCATTATGAATCCTATATGCATCTTCAGCGATGACTAACTCTTCATTTGTAGGAACAACCCATACTTCTACGGATGAATCATCAGTACTAATCTTACGTTCGACTCCGCGAGTGTTATTATTTAATTCTTTATCATATTTAACACCAAGACCTTCTTCTAAAACATCTAGAATTGCAGCTCTTGTACCTGCGTCATTTTCACCTAAACCAGCAGTGAATACTAAGGCATCAACACGGCCTAATTGCATTGTATATGCTCCAACATATTCTAAAACTCTTTGAGCATACATTTTTCTTGTTAAGATTGCGCGTTCATTGCCATCTTTAATTCCTTGTTCGATGTCACGAGCATCACTTGAAAGGCCACTAATTCCAGCCATTCCTGATTTTTTGTTAAAGATATCTAAAACTTCTTCTGCTGAGATATCTAATTTTCTCATAAGATAAGTAACGATAGCTGGATCTAAATCACCCGTTCTTGTACCCATGATTACCCCTGCTAGTGGTGTGAATCCCATGGATGTATTTACACATAATCCATCTTTTACAGCACTTAATGAAGCACCATTACCTAAGTGTAATGTAATTAAATTCAATCCTTTAGAATCTCTTTCCATTAATTCAGCTGTTCTATTTGCCACATATTCATGAGAAATTCCATGAGCTCCATAACGACGAACTTGTAAGTCTGTGTAGTATTCATATGGCAATGCATACATGAATACATCTTCCGCCATTGTTTGATGGAATGCTGTATCAAATGCGAAGATATGAGTTGCTTTTGGTAAAGCTTCTTTAAATGCACGATAACCTATTAAGTTTGCCGGATTATGAAGAGGTGCTAAATCTGCAAGCTCTTCTACACGTGCCACAGACTCTTCATCACATATAGCACTTCCTGTAAAATATTCACCACCATGAACAACTCTATGTCCTGCAGCAACAATTTCTTCAAGAGCTTCTACAATTTTATGCTCAACTAATCCTTTTAAAACTAAGTCTACAGCTACATGGTGATCTGGAATATCTAAAGTTTCTGAAACTTTTTCACCATTGTATTTGAGTGTAAAAACTCCGTTTTCTAAACCAATTCTCTCTACGATTCCAGAAGCAAGAACATCTGCCTCAGGCATTTCTAATAATTGAAATTTTAGGGAACTACTTCCCGCATTAACTGCTAATACTTTAGTCATATTTTCCTCCACTATAAAATTTTTCTATTAATTTATCGACATCTTCTATTTTTAATTCTTGTAACGCATTTATTAAATCATCAAATCGGCTACTAAATCTAAGTTTATCTTCATAATTTATCAAAGAGTCTTTAGCTCGTTTTAAATTATCATATACAGCAGCACGACTTATATTTAATAAATCAGCGATTTCTTGATAAGAATAATCTTCATGATAATAAAATCTAAAAACTTCTTGCTGACGATCAGTCAGTAAAGAACCGTAATAATCAAATAAACGATTGATCGCAATCGTATCGTCGATTATCATGATTCATCATGAACCAATCTATAAACAAATGCCTCGATATCAAAAGGTCTTAAATCATTCATACTTTCACCTAGGCCAATATTGCTAACTTTAATGCCTAATTCATCTTTAATACTTAATATGACCCCTCCCTTAGGTGAACCGTCAAGTTTAGTAACGATTATAGAATCAATTTTAGCTGCTTCTTGAAAAGATTTAGCTTGAGCAAGACCATTTTGACCTGTGTTACCATCAATAACACAATAAGTATGATCTATTACTCCTGCTTCCCTTTCCAGAACACGGCGCATCTTCTCTAATTCATTCATCAAGTTTGTTTTGTTTTGTAAACGGCCCGCACTATCACAAATCATGATATCAAAATCATTCGCTTTTGCATAGCGCGCCGCATCAACATAAACTGAAGCTGGGTCTTGTTTTTCCTTACCACCAACAAAACCAACACCAATCTCATCAGCCCAAACACCAAGTTGAGAACTTCCTGCTGCCCTGAATGTATCTCCACCAACAAGTAAAACCTTTTTGCCTTCGTCTTTATAACGCTTGGCTAATTTGGCTGCAGTTGTTGTTTTACCAGAACCATTTACACCCACAAGCATCAATACATTTAATCGCCCTTCTTCAAATTCAAAATCAGCAACATCATCACCATAATGTTCGAGCAAAACTTTTGCTAATGTTTCAAAAGCTTCTTCTTCACTCATGGATTTTTTAATCTGCTTCCTTAAATTTTTAATGATTTTTTGAGCACTTTTTAAAGAAACATCGCCTTGAATTAAGACAGCTAATAAATGATCATACCAAGCATCGTCATATTTAGGTTTACCCATAAATAAAGATTTTAATTTATCACCAAAACCTTCTTTACTTTTATTTAAACCAGTTGTATATAATTCCTTATCATCTTTTTTCTGAAATTTATCTTTAAGTTGATCAAAGAAACTCAATTTACTTCCTCCTTTAACTCAATTGCTTCATCTAATTGAACTCTTAACATCGAAGAAACACCTTTATTAGGCATAGTCACTCCGTATAAAACATCACACTGAGCCATGGTTCCTGGCCTATGGGTAATGATTATAAATTGAGTGTTATTACTAAAATCTTTAATGTAATTTGCTAAACGTTCTACGTTTGCTTGGTCTAATGCCGCTTCAACCTCATCGAAGACACATAAAGGTACATGTCTAGCCTTTAATATTGCAAAGAGTACAGAGATGGCAATGAGTGATTTTTCACCACCTGAGAATAGACGAATATTTTGAATCGACTTTCCAGGAGGTTGAACATCAATATCAACTCCAGTATTTAGTAAGTCATCTGGATCTTCTAAGACCAATTTAGCAGTACCACCACCAAATAAAGCAATAAATACTTCTGGTAATTCTTCATTGACTCGATCAAACATTTCTTTGAATTGTTTGATCATAATTTCATCCATCTCATCAATCACAGCCAAGAGTTTATTTCTTGATTCGCGTAGATCATTAAGTTGATGACTTAAAAATTCATATCTTTCTTTACTTTCTTCGTATTCTTCAGGAGCTGTTAGGTTTACATTACCTAAACTTACTATCTCTTGACGTAATCTTTGAACCTCATCTTTTGCAAAGCTATTTTCTTCATTATATATATGCTCAAAAGCGTAGTCATAAGTCATTTGATATTCACTTGATAGTCTTTCAAGACTTGAATCTAATTTTGTTTGATACTTGGTTAAATTAATTTCACTTCTTTGACGATGATTATCAATTTCACTGATAACTTTACGAGCCTGACGTAAACTTTGTTCTAATCTTTGAACTTCTGTTCCCATCTTTAAACGACGTTCTCTTTGCAAGGATAAACTATTGCCTAATTCATCACGTTGCATATAAATTTGGTTAAGTTTAGTAATTAAGTTTTCATGTGGATCTATGGAATTATCGTCTTTTAGATCAAAATTTAATTCTTCAAATTCATTCTTTAAACTTAAATATTTTGCCTTCTTAACATCCAACAATGGTTCTAACTGAGCTAAAGAAATTCTCGTTTGCATTAGTTTTTGATTTTCAAGATGAATTTCTTGTTCTAAAACACTGTAATTTCTCTCATGCAGATTACGCTCTTGTAAGGATGTTTCTAATTCCTCTTTTACTTGATCAATTTCTTTTTGTAAACCTAAGATTGATGTTTGATTATTTCTTTGATAACCACCACTCATGAAGCCACCACGGTGAATGACATCTCCTTCTAAGGTTACAATTTTAAATTGTTTGTTTAATTTTTTTGATAATCTATTGGCATCATCAATCGTTTCAGTTACTAAAACATTTCCCAATAAACTCTTGTTCAAAGTATCATAACGCTCATCGCAATCCAATAAATCTGAAGCAACACCCATAAAACCTGAATCATGCTGACAAATTAATAAAGCATCATCGTTAACATAACGAGCTCTAACAGCTGTCAAGGGAATAAATGTTGCACGTCCACTTCTATTTTTCTTCAAGAATTCAATAGCGCCAACAGCAGCTTCATCATCTTCCATAACCACATGCATCATTGCAGCGGCTAATGCTGTTTGAATTGCTATTTCAAATTTATCATGAGGTGTAAACAATCGTCCAACTGCATCATGAACACCATAAAGGGATCTCTTATTTTCTACAATCGCTTGAACACCTAATTGAGATTCAAATGGTTTATCTAATCGATGTTGTAGGAATGTCTCCTTTTGTTCTAACTTGCGAATCTTAGCTTCAAAGCCATATGATTCTTGTTTCATAGCAGCAAGATTTTGATTTTTACTCTCAATTGCTTGATTAAATAAATCTAATTCGGCATTGAGTTCATTATATCTTTTTAAGCGATCTTCATATTCTAATTGAGCTTCAAAGATTTGTTGCTTTAGTTCTTTTGCCTTAGTTTCCGCATCCCCGACCTTCATGGCATACTTTCGTTTCTCTTCAATCTCCACTTTACGAGATTCTAAATCTGAAAGTTCACGAACAAGATTCATCATTTTCTCTTGATTTTTAACAATGGATTGATCAAGATTAAACATTTCTTTTCTTTTATTCTCTAGATCATGATCCAATACGCCAGAAGATGTTTCTTCTTGAGCCAATTTAGCTTCATAGTCTGCAAGTTCTTTCTTTTCTAGCTCTAATGCATTACTTAAATCATTTATTTCTTTTACTAAAACTGATACTTCAACTGATTGTAATTGTTTCTGCAATTCTTTATATTTAATTGCTTTTGTTGAAGCTCTTTTTAATCGTTTGACTTGTGCTTCGATTTCATCAACAATATCCTGCATACGTTCCATATTTTCTTTGGTACGTTCAAGTTTGTTGATGGATTCGATTTTTCTCTTTTTATATTTGGATACTCCCGCAGCTTCCTCAAAAACTAAACGTCTGTCTTGGGGACGTGCTTCAGCAAAGTGACTTATTGTTCCTTGTGAAATAATTGATAGGGAATCTCTTCCTAAACCAGTATCTAAAACAAGATCATGGATATCTCTAAGTCTACATTCAGTTTTATTAATTAAATATTGTGACTCGCGAGTGTCTCTAAATAAACGTCGTGTCACCTCTACCTCTTCATAATCTGAATTTAAAGAAGATTCACTGTTATCAAAAAATAGCGTAACTTCTGCTAAATTAATTTTTCTTCGTTCTTCTGAGCCATTAAAAATAACATCAGTCATACTACTACCACGCATCGACTTAACAGATTGTTCTCCTAATACCCAGCGAATTGCATCGCTTATATTGCTTTTACCACATCCATTAGGTCCAACAATACCAGTCACTGGATTATTAAAGTGAATGACAACATGGTCAGCGAAAGATTTAAATCCTTTCATTTCAATTTTTTTCAGGAACATAGCTACCTCCATATACATCTTAACTATTATACATTAAAGCTTCACAAAATTGAAGATTTGCATCTTAATAAAGTCGGTGTTATAATGTAAGCGATTTCAAGTATTGGGTATTTGCATCCCACTCTTACATGTGGTAAAGTATTTCAGTATAAAGGAGGACTTATGCAAAAACGATTTTTGAAACGCATTCTATATTTTACAGCATCAGCTGCACTTGTAGGATTCCTTTTTATAGTTTTACATGATAAATTTCAAACAAAAATAGATGCTTTAGCATTACGTAGTGTTGATCAAGTCTTTAGTGATAAAATTAGCGTTGAACATTTATCTGAGTACTTAGAAGATCACGATGATGATTTAGTTTTATTGATAAAGGATGATAGTCAAGATTCTGACTATTTAATTAAATCTATTTTAACCCCTTTAGCCAATGAGCAGGAAGAACAAACACTTCCACAAATTGTCAAAGTTGATGTACCGGAGAATTCAGGGATTTCGGTAACAAGACTTAAGAATATTTTAGAAATTGAACGATACCCTGCATTTATCTATCTATCGTGCGATGGTGATTCATATAAAATAAAAAGCACCAAAGTTTATAATCCTCAGGAGCCTTTCTCTTCAAATGAATTGAAAACATGGTTCTTTGAGAATAATCTTTGGAATGGCCCATACGGAGTTCACAATTAAGTGAACTCTTTTTTTATGAACTCATAACAAACTTTAGCAGATTGTTCACTTGCTAAAGGTAGATATTCTTCAAAGCTTAAAGCATTATCGTCTTCAGTAGTCACATCAGACAAACTTCTTAAAACAATAAACGGTATATTAGCTCGTTTACAGACTGCAGCAATAGCTGCGGATTCCATATCAACAGCAACAGCGTCAGGATATTTCCTTTGAATATTCATAAATGCATCGCTGTTTTTTGTTACAAATTGATCACCAGCAAGCAAAAGTCCTGGATGTGATTTTATACCCAATTCTTCTATGGTTTTTTGAGCGCTTTTATTCAATTTAGAGTTTGGCTTGAAAATAAAACGCTCATCATCCTTATATTCTTCACCAATATCAAAATCATGGTAACGACATTCGTCAGCAATCACGATCTCCCCTACTTTTTGCGAGCTTTTTAAGCCCCCTGCAGAGCCAATATTTATAAGTGTGTCAATTGGATAGATACCAATTAATTTCGTGCTAGTGTAAGCGGCATTGACCTTACCTACTCCAGAAAGAGATAAGACTACTTCTTTACCCGCAATTTCTCCTTCATAAGTCAAAATATCACCATGATTTTTCTCAATAGGATTTTCTAGTTTTAATCTCAAAGCTTCAAGTTCCTCATTCATGGCCGCAATTATTAAAATCATTCCTTATCCTCCCTATAAATGTGATACATTATTTTTTCACCCTCTTGATTAATACCTTTATCTTGAAAATCAGTGTATAAATCAACTTTATACTCTAATGCTTCATATTTTTCTTTTAAGAGCATTGGATCAAAGATCCATTGAAAAACAGAGTCATAATTTCCATCTAAAAAATTTATAATATGAACAAGGAAGTCTCCATCTGTGCTAATTTGGTAGGAATAATCAAATTCATCTGTTCGTCCTTCTTCTAGATAAGGTTCAGAAAACTCTTCAAGCCTAAAAGGATGATGACTATCTAGAAATATTTCATCTGAAAGCTTACTTGTTATCGCAACAAAACGATCTAAATCTTCTTCATTAAGAATATAATTTAATGAATCATTGATACATACAAGCGCATCATAGTTTTTATCTAAAGATAAATCCAAAAAATCCGCAACAAAAAAACGTTCTTTTAAGTCTGGATATTTTTCTTTTGCCTTTTGAATAACATTTTCATCAATATCAAAACCATCTACCGTATATGATTCTGAAAGCATTTTAGCTAAATCACCCGTACCACAAGCCATTTCCAAGACTGTTGATGATGACTTTAGATTTTTTGATATCCATTCAAGATATAGTTTGCTTCCTTCTACATCTTGAAAGACAGCATCATAATACGATTTCTTTGACATAGTCACGGTACAACTTTTCTAGATTATAATGATTTCTATCATCACTAAAAAATATATGAACAATAACATCGTAAGCATCAAGCAAAATCCATGACGATTCAGTTTCACGTTCAATTGTCCTTACAGGATAATTGTTTTCAGCCAATACTTCAGCAAGATTATCTGCTAAAGCATTAATCTGTCTTAAGCTGCTCCCATCACAGACTACAAAATAATCACAAATAGGATTCTCATTACGAAAATCCATTACTGTAATATCATTGGCTTTATTACTATCTAAATTCTCTACTATTAAATCTAATAAATTACTCATTTGAACCTCCTAAATATTCTTCTTGATTTTTCTTAAGTTCTTGAAAACCTAAATTTAAATCTTGTTTCGCTAAATTAACAAATTTACTTGTGTCAAAAGGACGATTTGGCTCACACTTATCTGCAATGTACAAAACTTTAGCAATGTCATTATCAGATGCACCATCTACATGATAGTAAATAGCATCCAAAACCTCTTGATCATAGAACTTATAACGTCGTTCTAAAACATCTGCAGCAACAAAAGCATGATAAAATGCATCGGGGTAATCTAAACATTTAGGAAGATATTTTTGAATATATTCTTTCAAATTTTTATCTTCTTTTGCATAATCATGCCATAAAGCAGCTATTTTAATTCTTTGTAAATCTAAATTATGATGTTTACCTAATTCTAAAGCCAAATCACATACCCTTAAAACGTGTTCATATCGATAAGTAGACAAGCGATTTTGTAAAATAGTATGCATGTAAAGTGAATGTTCTACAATATATCTTAAAACATCAGAACTGGTTTCTGTGCTTTCGCCAATACGAATTTTGCTTGATGATACATTCATAATTTCACCATTAATTTGGGGATATTTATGTTCGATATCATTTCTTCCATAAACAATAAATTGAATCTCTTTTTCAAGTTGTTTAAAATTTTTCCATTGTTCAAGAAATTCAATATGATCATCACCAATTAAAAAATCAAATTTGATATCAGGATGATCTTTTTTGATGGATAAAACTGTATCAATTGTATAAGAAGGACCCTCTTGCTTACCTTCAATATCTAAAACTTTAAAGCGTGAATCAATTCCCAAGACCAATTCAATCATTTCTAAACGATTTTTAAAGGGTGTAACATCCGATTTAAATGGACTTACTTGATTAGGGATAAACCATAATTCGTCAGCTTTTCTTTCATCAAGAGCTCTAAGAGCCATATTTAAATGACCATTATGAATCGGATCAAAACTACCTCCAAAAAGGATTACGTGTTTCACAGTTTGATTCTTCCATCCTCATGGTATTTGTAAAAAATAGCAACTCTCCCTGTTTTATTTACTAATTCACACTCATATTCATGACAGAACTCTTCAATTAAATCGTCAATTTTAACATCAGAAGCTTTTTGAATATTTACTTTAACTAAGTTATGAGCTTCCAAAGCATCACCAAATGTATTATATACATTTTCAGTTAAACCATATTTACCTACATTAACTAAATTTTTTTCTTGATGAGCTAAACTTCTTAATTCTTTCTTTTCTTTATTACTTAACATCTTAAATCATCGCCTTTCTAAATACGACTTCAATATTTTGATCAAAATTGCTTTCTAAAGATTTATATTCGCCTTTGATATTGAAAAAGCCAATATCAAATAATTCTAAATCTATATTGTTCTTCTCTTTTGGCCAAACATGTTTTCTATACTTTGCATCTGGCACAATCATTTCTTTAGCCTGTTTTAAGTTTGCTTCAACCCTTTCTGGTCGAACTCTTTTGACTTTGACAGGTAAATAAGCAATAACTTGAACTTGATCTTTTGGATCAATGGTAATTGAACCAAGATTACCAATCACAAAACTTTGCTTTTCATAAATTTGAAAAACTTGTGGTTTCATTGTTTTTTGTGGGGATAAACTTAAAAGATCTTCATCACTTAGAACATGAGATAAATTACTTTCATTCTGTAAACCTGGGGTATCAAACAATCGGTAATCGTTGACATTAATTTCAATGACCTCAGCTGTTGTGGAAGCGACTGGTGAAACAGATAATTTATCTTGATTAAGTAAGCTGTTTAGAATCGATGATTTACCCGCATTAACTGCACCAACAAAAGCTACATCACCTGCCTCTAAGTAAGGAAGGATACCTAGTAAACTATCTCTTTTCTTAGAACTAACAAATTGAACTTCAAGAAAAGAAATAGGAAAATCTCCCATCGCTCTCATTAAGCCATGGAGTAATTTAGTATTGGAAAGAGATTTCGGAAATAGATCACGTTTGTTTGCCAATAAAACAACATCCTTACCAATTAAAGTTCTCATTAAACCTGGATGCATACTTTGATTAATGTTTAACAAATCTACTATCCAAAAAATAGTTCCGTGAAATCCTTCTATAAATTCAAGAACATCGGCATCATTAACATCAGCCCTTACTCGTTTGAAATCACGATAATGTTTTAGTCTAAAACAAGATTGACAAAAATCATTTTCTAAGGATTTTGCATATCCTGCTAATTCATTATTATCTATTTGTAATACTGCACCGCAACCCTGACATTTTTTCTCCATAAACACTCTCCTATTGAAAAGAAAGTCTGACTAAGCAGACTTAATTTAATTATATTATATCATGATTTAATTAAGTTCGGACGATTGCCATCCAAAACATTTGAGAAACTTGCATCAAGTTTCATAATCGGAATATCTTTAACCTCAAGACTCATCAATTCATCCTCGAATAAACTTATTTCATCATCAATATTTAGACATAAAACATGGTTTAAATACTGTGGATTAGATTTGACCCATCTCATCACTGCAATTCCCATAGTAGCTCGATTGTGTTTTGGGAAATCATGTACCTTAAAACGCTTCATTTGCATTCTATGAGATATAAAGATAATTTCGTTTTGGCTTTGTAAGATAGAACCATCAACGACATAATCATCATCTCTTAAACGCATTGCTATGACACCTTTGGCCCGCACACCGATTGCGTTAATGCTTGATAAATCAATTCTTAAACATTGTCCCATATGACTTGCGACTAACATTTCATCACTATCAAATGCTAGGGATGTATATATTAATTCATCATCTTTATCTAGATTAATTGCTTTAACCAATTGGCCTGTACGTTTTAGCTCATAATCTTCCAATTTCGATTTCTTTACAACTCCATTTTTTGTTAATGAGACAATCATATATGGATCAGTAAAATCTTTTACAACAATTCCCTTAATGATTTTTTCATTTGGCTCAATTTTAGCATACTGGTTAATATGACTACCAACATCTCGCCATCTCGCCTCTTCAATATCATGGACTAAAATCATGCCATAACGTCCTTTATTGGTAAAGAAAAGTAAGTGATCAATGGTACTGACTTCCTCAATCAATACCGGAACATCATCTTCTTTTAAACCAACAATATTTTGTTGACTTGAACCATATGAACGCATAGATACTCTTTTAATATATCCTGCCTCACTTAAAGTTAAGACTACTTGCTCATCATTGATAAGACTTAAATGGTCTACCTCTAAATCAGCAATCTCAGCCCTTATTTCAGATTTTCTCTCACTTGGAAACTCTTCTATCAGATCCTTAAATTCTTGACTAATGACATAGTTTAGCATCTTTTCATCATTAATAATTAGTGATAATTGTTCTAATTCATTAGATAATTCAGCAAATTCAGCTTGAAGTTTCTTAATGTCTGTTGATGATAAACGATATAATTGTAAATCAACAATTGCTTCAGCTTGAACTTGCGTAAAGTCAAATTCTTTCATTAAGTTTTCATAGGAATTACGTCTATTTTGGGAAGCTCTGATTATTTCAATCACTTCATCTAAAATTGAAGTAGCCTTCATTAAACCTTCAAGGATATGTAAACGTTTTTCTTTTTTGGCATATCTAAATTTACTTCTAGCTAAGACAACTTCTTGACGAAATTCTAAATAAGCATCTAAAATGTCTAAAACATTGGATACTTTTGGTCTTTGGTCTACAATCGCAACCATGTTGGCATTGTAATACACTTGCAGTTCAGTATGTTTATAAAATAAATTTAGGATACTTTGAGCATCTGCATCTGCTTTACAATCAATAACAATTCTTAATCCATTACGGTCAGATTCATCACGAACATCCATGACATCACCAAGACCATCTTCAGCCATATCAAATCTTAAATCATCAATTTTTTTGACAACATTAGATTTAATCACTTCATAAGGTAATTCAGTAATAACGATCTGCTGTCTGCCTTTTTGTTTTACAATTTCAGCTTTAGCTCTAATTACAATTCGACCTCGACCCGTTTTTAATATATTGTCAATACCTTCTTGGCCCTCAATGATTGCTCCAGTAGGAAAATCAGGACCCTTTATGATTGTAGCAATTTCATCAATGCTTGATTCTGGATTATTTAAACGATAGATTGCCGCTTCCATAACTTCTGTAAAGTTGAAAGGCGGAACATTTGTCGCATAACCAGCAGCAATACCAGTGGATCCGTTCACTAGTAGATTGGGATATCTTGCAGGAAGAACCGAAGGTTCTGTTGTCATGTCATCAAAATTAAGAACAAATGGCACAACTTCTTCATCAATATTTTCAAGCAACATATGCGATAAAGAAGACAATCTAGCCTCTGTATAACGCATAGCTGCAGCGGGATCATCATCAATTGATCCATTATTTCCTTGCATATCGATCAAAATCTGCCCCATTTTCCATTCTTGAGACATTCTCACCATGGCTTCATAGACGGATAAATCGCCATGTGGATGATAGTTACCGATAACTAAACCAACTGTTTTCGCGGATTTTCGATAAGGCTTATTAAAATGGTTGCCATCATGATGCATTGCATATAAAATTCTTCTTTGAACAGGCTTTAGGCCATCACGAACATCTGGTAAAGCTCTCTCTTGAATAATATATTTTGAATATTTTCCAAAGCGATCGCCCATGATTTCTTCAATAGGCATAATAGTATTATTCGACATCAAGATCCTCCTCCAGTGTAAAAGCAACATTTTCTTCAATCCATTCACGTCTTGAAGCAACTTTGTCACCCATTAATGTACTGACACGTTTATCAGCAATTAATAAATCATCAATTTGAACTTGGATTAAGTTTCTAGTTGCTGGATCCATTGTGGTTTCCCATAGCTGATCTGCATTCATTTCCCCAAGTCCTTTATATCTTTGTAATTCTAATTTTCCATATTTATCTCTAAAAGCTTCTAGTTCCTCATCTGTATATGCATAGAAAGAGCCTTTAGATGTTTTAACACGATAAAGTGGTGGTTGAGCAATATAAACATAACCTGCTTCAATTAATGGACGCATGTGTCTAAAGAAGAACGTGAGTAAAAGCACTTGAATATGTGCTCCATCAGTATCAGCGTCAGTCATAATAATGACCTTTTTGTAATTTGAATCTTTTAAAACAAAATCTTGACCTACTCCAGCACCAACTGTATGAATAATAGTGTTCAATTCTTCGTTTTTTAAGATGTCTTCAAATTTTGCTTTTTGTGTGTTTAACACTTTACCTCGTAAAGGTAAAATTGCTTGAAATTTAGAATCTCTTCCCTGTTTCGCACTTCCACCAGCGGAATCACCCTCAACAAGAAACAATTCATTTTTATCTTTGTTTTTTGTTTGAGCATTTGCTAATTTACCTGATAATATTTTTTCTACTCTTCTGCTTTTTCCTTTTCTTGCCTGTTCTCTTGCCTTGCGTGCCGCTTGACGTGCTTGGCTTGCTTTTTGAATTTTAGCAAGAATATTCATAGCATCTTCATGGTGAGTATCCATATAGTAAGGTAATTGCTCCATAATAACAGTTTCTACTGCATTTCGAGCACTTGGAGTTCCAAGTTTTCCTTTTGTTTGTCCTTCAAACTGTAGCAAATTTTCTGGAATTGAAACTGATAGAATCAAAGAAAGCCCTTCTCGTATGTCACTACCCTCAAAATTCTTATCTTTTTCTTTTAATA